>NZ_JBFRGW010000011.1:0-116341 GCF_052115545.1 Microvirga sp. 2MCAF35 | reverse complement strand
CGGCCTTCTATGGCGAGGCGGCGGGCGACGTGATCAGCAACTTCGAGAACGTGACCGGCGGTGCGGGCAACGACACGCTCTACGGCAGTGCCGGCGACAACGTGCTGCGCGGGCAGGGCGGCCACGACACCATCGCCGGCGGGGACGGGAGCGACACGCTCTACGGCGATGACGGCAACGATTGGCTCGAAGGCGGCATCGGCAATGACATCATCTTCGGTGGCTACGACAATGACGTTATTTTCGGTGGTAACGACAATGACCTCATCCGAGGTGGCGCGGGAGCCGATACGCTGGATGGCGGTTCCGGCACCGACACGCTCGACTACAGTGACGACACGTTTGGAATTTATATCGATCTGGGAACCAACACGACCAGCTATGGCTTGGCCACGGGTGATGTGATCAGCAACTTCGAGAACGTCGCCGGTGGCTCTGCTGCTGATGTTCTCATTGGCAATGGTGGGTCCAACGTGCTGCAGGGTGTGAATGGAGCTGACAGCCTCTTCGCCGAGGGCGGTAACGATATTGTTTATGGCGGTATCGACAACGACACGCTCTATGGCGGGGATGGCAACGACACGCTCTTCGGAGAGGGCGGCCGGGATACCTTCGCGTTCAACACCGCGCTGAATGCCGCCACGAACGTGGACCAAATCATGGACTTCAGCGTGACAGAGGACACCATCGCGCTGAGCCGGAGCGTGTTCGGCGGCTTTGGGGCGTCGGTGTCGCTGGTGATCGGAACAGGAGCGACGGCCAACAACGCGGCGCAGGTCGTGTACGGCAGCACCACGGGGGCGCTGTACTACGATCCCGACGGGGCCAGCCCGGCCGCGCAGGTGAAGTTCGCGCAGCTCTCCACCGGTCTGGCGCTGACGACGGCCAACTTCGCTCTGGTCTGAGCGCAGCGCGCGGTTCCCACAACAGACGAAAAAGGGCCGGCTCACCACCGGCCCTTCTCGCTTTCAGGTCAATGCTAGCCGTTCAAGCCGCTTCTTCCGTCGTGCCCAGGCGCTTGTCGAGATACTCGTCCACCGCCACCATCAGCTCCTCGACACGGCCGTCGAAGAAGTGGTTGGCGCCGTCGATCACGGCGTGTTCGAGCTTGACGCCCTTCTGGGTCTTCACCTTCTCGATCACGCTGACCACGTCCTTGACCGGCGCGACCCGGTCCTCCGAGCCATGCACGAACAGGCCGGAGGACGGGCAGGGGGCGAGGAACGAGAAATCGTAGCGGTTGGCCATGGCGGCGATCGAGATGAAGCCCTCGATCTCCGGCCGGCGCATGAGGAGCTGCATGCCGATCCAGGCGCCGAAGGACACGCCGGCGATCCAGCAGGCGCGGGCGTCCGGGTTCATGGCCTGGGCCCAGTCGAGGGCCGCTGCGGCATCGGAGAGTTCGCCCTGGCCGTGATCGAAGGCGCCCTGGCTGCGGCCGACGCCGCGGAAGTTGAAGCGCAGGACCGAGAAGCCGCGTTTCACGAAGTCATAATAGAGGTTGTAGACGATCTGGTTGTTCATCGTCCCGCCGAATTGCGGGTGCGGGTGCAGGATGATGGCGATGGGAGCGCCCTTTTCCTTGGCAGGCTGGTAGCGTCCCTCGATGCGACCGGCAGGACCCGTGAAGATGACTTCAGGCATATACGCGAACCTCTTGATCACCTCTCCGTGGAGAGGGAAAACCCTGACATGACCTTGACTTCAGGTCGCGGATTCTCATAAAAGAACCCTTAGAATTATTCTAAAGTGTTCCGATGTTTCATTTGTCCGCCCGATGGCGGTTCTCGGGAGAAACACGGGACGGATGTGGTTGAGGTGCTTTAGCACGGCAACCAGGGTCGATTGCAAGAATTTCGTGAGGCCTCAGGGCAGCTATGACGTTCAGCCCGCGTACCTATCTCGATCATAACGCGACTTCGCCCCTGCGGCCGGAGGTTGCCGAGACGGTTCTGCGCGCGCTCCAGCTTCCCGGCAATGCCTCCTCGGTTCATGCGGAAGGACGCGCCGCCCGGGCCGAAATCGAGAGGGCCCGCGAGAAGGTGGCGCGTCTCGTCGGCGCCAAGGCGAAGAATGTCGTCTTCACGAGCGGCGGGACCGAAGCGGCCAATCTTGTCCTGACGCCGGGCTTCCGCCGCCTGGGCCAGGTGGGGGCGACGAGGCTTCTGGTGGGGAGCGTCGAGCATCCCTGCGTCCTCAACGGTCATCGCTTCCCCGGCGATGCCGTCGGCATTATGCCCGTCGACAGCCAGGGAATCCTTGATCTCGATTGGCTCAGGGCCCAATTGGAGAAAGCCGGCGGCGAGCGGATTCTTGTTTCGGTCCAGCTTGCCAACAACGAGACCGGCGTGCTGCAGCCTGTGGCCGAGGCGGCCCGGCTGGTTCACGAGCATGGCGGCCTGATCCATACCGATGCTGTTCAGGCAGCGGGCAAGGTCCCGGTCGATGTCGCCGGGCTCGGCGTCGATGCGATGACGCTTTCCGGCCACAAGCTCGGTGGCCCGAAGGGGATCGGTGCCCTGATTCTGGCCTCTGACCAGTTCGAGATCGGCGACAAGCTGATCCGGGGCGGCGGGCAGGAAAAGGGATTCAGGGCCGGCACCGAGAATGTGGCGGCCATCGCGGGCTTCGGCGCGGCGGCCGAGCTGGCGCTGGCAGGCCTGGAAGACGAAGCGAGGCGGATTCGGGCCTTGCGGGACGAGGTCGAGGCGCAGGTTCGCCGGATCGCCCCGGATGCACTTGTTGTGTCTTCCGCTGCGGAAAGGTTGCCTAACACCTTCGCCTTTGCCATACCCGGCCTCAAGGCCGAGACGGCACTGATCGCCTTCGATCTGGCAGGCGTGGCCCTGTCCTCCGGTTCGGCCTGCTCGTCCGGAAAGGTCAAGCGATCGCATGTGCTCGACGCCATGGGCGTGGAGCCGACCCTCGCCGAGGGTGTTTTGCGTGTGAGTTTGGGGTGGTCGACCACGAAAGAGGACGTGATCCGCTTTGCGGAGGCGTGCGAAAGGGTGGTCGGCACCTTATATAAGCGGAAGGCGAGCGCGGCCTGAGAGAGCCGGTTCGCGTTCCTTCAGTCATCAACCCGCGGCCCTTGAAGCCGTGAGCGGTGGGAGAGACAGATGCCTGCAGTGCAGGAAACGATCGATCAGGTTCGTCTGATCGATGTCGATCAGTACAAGTACGGCTTCGAGACCGAAGTCGAGATGGAGAAGGCGCCGAAGGGCCTCTCCGAGGACGTGATCCGCTTCATCTCGGCCAAGAAGGGCGAGCCGGAATGGATGCTCCAGTGGCGTCTTGACGCCTATAAGCGCTGGCTCACCATGAAGGAGCCGAGCTGGGCGCGCGTATCGTACGACAAGATCGACTACAACGACATCTACTACTATGCGGCGCCGAAGAAGAACCCGGCGCCGAAGTCCCTCGACGAGGTGGATCCGGAGATTCTCAAGACCTATGAGAAGCTCGGCATTCCGCTGCGCGAGCAGGAAATTCTCGCAGGCGTCGAGCCCGAGCGCCGGGTCGCCGTGGACGCGGTTTTCGACAGCGTGTCGGTCGCCACGACCTTCAAGGAGGAACTCGCCAAGGCCGGCGTGATCTTCATGCCGATCTCGGAGGCAATCCGGGAATATCCGGATCTCGTGCGCCAATATCTCGGCTCGGTCGTGCCGGTGACGGACAACTTCTTCGCCACCCTGAACTCGGCCGTATTCACCGACGGCTCGTTCGTCTACATCCCGCCGGGCGTCCGCTGCCCGATGGAGCTGTCGACCTATTTCCGCATCAACGAGAAGAACACCGGCCAGTTCGAGCGCACCCTGATCATCGCCGACAAGGGCTCCTACGTGTCCTATCTCGAAGGCTGCACGGCGCCCAAGCGCGACGAGAACCAGCTTCACGCCGCCGTGGTTGAGCTGATCGCCCTCGACGATGCCGAGATCAAGTATTCCACGGTGCAGAACTGGTATCCGGGTGATGCCGAGGGCCGGGGCGGCATCTACAACTTCGTGACCAAGCGCGGCGATTGCCGGGGCAAGAACTCGGTCATCACCTGGACCCAGGTGGAGACGGGTTCCGCGATCACCTGGAAATACCCGTCCTGCATCCTGCGCGGCGACAACTCGCGCGGCGAGTTCTACTCGATCGCCGTGTCGAACGGCATGCAGCAGGTCGATTCCGGCACCAAGATGATCCATCTGGGCAAGAACACCACGAGCCGGATCATCTCGAAGGGCATCGCGGCGGGCAAGTCCGAGAACACCTATCGCGGTCTCGTGTCGGCTCACCGCAAGGCGACCGGCGCACGCAACTTCACGAACTGCGACTCGCTCCTCATCGGCAACCAGTGCGGCGCGCATACGGTGCCCTACATCGAGTCGAAGAACGCCACCGCCGTGTTCGAGCACGAGGCGACCACATCGAAGATCTCCGAAGATCAGATGTTCTACTGCCAGCAGCGCGGTCTCTCGGAAGAGGAGGCGACGGCGCTCATCGTGAACGGCTTCGTGAAGGACGTCCTGCAGCAGCTCCCCATGGAGTTCGCCGTCGAGGCGCAGAAGCTGATCTCGATCTCGCTGGAAGGCTCGGTCGGTTAATCGCCACATAGCCCCTCATCCTGAGGAGCCGCCAAGGGCGGCGTCTCGAAGGACGAGGGGCATCTCGCTGAAGTCATCCTTCGAGACGCGCGCTGGAAGCGCGCTCCTCAGGATGAGGGTTTAGGAAAATCACAATGCTCGAAATCAAGAACCTTGTTGTCCAGATCGAGGACAAGCGCATTCTCAACGGCCTCAACCTCACCGTGAACAAGGGCGAGGTCGCCGCCATCATGGGCCCGAACGGCTCGGGCAAGTCGACCCTGTCCTATGTGATCGCCGGCAAGGAGGACTACGAGGTCCTCGACGGCGAGATCCTGCTCGACGGCCAGAACCTGCTGGAGATGGAACCCGACCAGCGCGCTGCCGCCGGCGTGTTCTTGGCCTTCCAATACCCATTGGAGATCCCGGGCGTCGCCTCGATGACCTTCCTGAAGGCCACCCTCAACGCTCAGCGCAAGGCGCGCGGCGAAGAGGAGCTGACCACGCCGGACTTCATCAAGCGCGTGAACGCAGCCGCCCAGCAGCTCGAAATCCCGAAGGACATGCTCAAGCGCGCCCTCAATGTCGGCTTCTCCGGCGGCGAGAAGAAGCGCATGGAAATCCTGCAGATGGCGCTGCTCCAGCCGAACTTCTGCATCCTGGACGAGACCGATTCCGGCCTTGACATCGATGCCCTGCGCATCGTCTCGGAGGGTGTGAACGCCCTGCGTTCGTCCGACCGTGCCTTCCTGGTCATCACGCACTACCAGCGCCTCCTGAACCACATCGTGCCGGATACCGTGCATGTCATGCATTCTGGCCGTATCGTGAAGACGGGCGGCAAGGAGCTGGCGCTCGAACTCGAGGCCAACGGCTATGCCGATTACCGGGAAAGCGAGGCCGCCTGAGATGGCTGACGTGACCCTCATGAAGACGCCGGCGGAATCCGCGCTGGTGCAGGCTTTCGAGAGCGCGAAGACGACATTGCCCGGCAACGGTGAGTCGCGCGCTCAGGCCTTCGAGCAATTCAACGCGCGCGGTCTTCCGCACCGCCGGGTCGAGGAATTCAAGTACACGGATCTGCGGGCACTCCTGCGCGAGGTGGCACCTTTTGCCGATGCGCCTTCCTCCGACGAGGCCAAGGCTGCCCTGGCGAATGCCAAGGCTCTCGCGGGCGTCGAGGCGCTTCAGGTGCCGTTCGTGAACGGCCACTTCGTGCGCGAGGCGGTGGATTTCCGCGCGCTGCCCGAGAACATCGAAATTGTTCCGCTGGCGGAAGCCCTGGCGAACGGCCACGAGTGGCTGTCCCGTTTGAGCCCGGTCCAATGGGCGAACGATAACCCGGTCTACCAGCTCAACACGTCCTTCATGGCCGACGGCGTCATGATCCGCGTGGCCGGGCCTGTCGAGACGCCTGTGCATCTGCGCTTCGTGACGACGGCGACTTCCGCCGTCGCCACGGCGACGCGGGTTCTCGTGGTGGTGGAGGAGGGCGCGTCCGTGACCCTGCTCGAAACGCACGAGAGCACCGACGGCGCGAACCATCAGCCGAACGACGTGGTCGAGATGATCGCGGGTGACCGCACCAACGTGCAGCACGTGCGCGTCAATGCCGAGGGCGACAAGGCACTTGCCCTGTCGACGCTCGCGGCCAAGATCGGCGGCGAGGCCGTGTTCAACAGCATTAACGTGACGGCGGGTGCCGCAACCTCGCGCCATCAGGTCTTCGCTCTCCTCGACGGCGAGAACACCCATCTGCGCGTCAACGGTGCGACGATGCTCAAGGGCTCGCAGCACGGCGACTCGACGCTCATCGTCGAGCACGGCGCTCCCCATTGCGAGAGCCGCGAGCTGTTCAAGACGGTCATCGACAACGAGGCGACGGGCGTCTTCCAGGGCAAGATCATCGTTCCGCATCACGCCCAGAAGACCGACGGCCGGATGATGTCTGCGGCTCTCCTCCTGGAGGAGGGCGGCTCCATGAACAACAAGCCCGAGCTCGAAATCTTCGCTGACGACGTGCAGTGCGCCCACGGCGCCACTTGCGGCCAGCTCGACGAGGATCTCCTGTTCTACCTCATGGCCCGCGGCCTGCCGAAGAAGGAAGCCGAAAGCCTCCTGGTCCAGGCCTTTTTGGGCGAAGCGCTGGAGTTCGTGGAGAACGAAACCGCCCGCGAGGCGCTCGTCGGTACGGTCGAGGGCTGGCTGAAGGCCCGCTCGTAACACTCAGTTCGTCATGGCCGGGCTCGTCCCGGCCATCTCGATTGGAAGAGCTCAGTGCTGTTCCTAATCGGGATCACCGGCACAAGGCCGATGATGACGGTGGAGGAGACACAATGAACGCTCCTGTGAAGCCATACGACGTCGAGACCATCCGGGCGGAGTTTCCGATCCTGGCGAGCCAGGTCTATGGCAAGCCGCTCGTCTATCTCGACAACGCCGCCTCGGCTCAGAAGCCGAAGGTTGTGATCGACGCCATGGTGAACACCATGGAGACAGGGTATTCCAACGTTCACCGCGGCCTGCACTACATGGCGAATGTTGCGACCGAGGGGTTCGAGCGCGCGCGGGAAACCGTGCGGGAGTTCCTCAACGCCGGGTCCATCGACGAGATCGTGTTCACCAAGTCGGCGACGGAAGCCTACAACCTGGTGGCGGATTCTTTCGGGCGCATGAATATCGGAGAGGGCGACGAGATTATCCTCTCCATCATGGAGCACCATTCCAACATCGTGCCGTGGCATTTCCTGCGCGAGCGGAAAGGCGCAGTGATCAAATGGGCGCCGGTGGACGACGAGGGCAACTTCCTCGTCGAGGAATTCGAGAAGCTCATCTCGCCGCGTACCAAGATCGTCGCCATCACGCATATGTCGAACGTGCTCGGCACCGTGACGCCCGCGAAGGAGATCATCCGCATCGCCCATGCCCACGGGGTCCCGGTGCTGATCGACGGGGCTCAGGGTGCTGTGCACCTGCAGGTGGACGTGCGCGACCTCGATGCGGATTTCTACGTCTTCACCGGCCACAAGGTTTATGGACCCACCGGCATCGGCGTCCTCTACGGCAAGCGCGAGTTGCTCGCGAAGATGCCGCCTTACTCGGGCGGCGGCGAGATGATCCGCGAGGTGAAGCAGGACGCGATCACCTACAACGACCCGCCGCACCGGTTCGAGGCGGGCACCCCCCCGATCATTGAAGCCATCGGTCTCGATGCGGCCCTGCGCTTCATGATGCAGCTCGGGCGAGAGAATATCCAGGCGCACGAGGCGGCGCTCTCGGCCTATGCGCACGAGCGCCTGGGGGCCATGAACTCGATCCGGATCATCGGCCAGGCCAAGGGCAAGGGCGCCATCCTGTCCTTCGAGATGAAGAACGCGCACGCCCATGACGTCGCGACCATCATCGACCGGCAGGGCGTGGCCGTCCGGGCCGGCACCCACTGCGCCATGCCGCTGCTGGAACGCTTTGGCGCGACCTCGACCTGCCGCGCCTCATTTGGCCTCTACAACACAATGCAAGAAGTCGATAAGCTGGCTGAAGCCCTGCAGAAGGCCGAAGCCCTGTTTGCTTGAGGATTGACCCGTGAACGACATGACCCCGAACCAGGATGGGCCCAACGCGCCGCAGGTGTCTCCGGGTTCCAAGATTCCGCCGGAAGAGCTCGACCGTATGACGGACGACATCATCTCGGCGCTCAAGACCGTCTACGATCCGGAAATTCCGTCGGACATCTACGAGCTCGGCCTGATCTACCGGGTCGATATCGATGACGACCGCAACGTGGTCATCGACATGACCCTGACCGCGCCCGGATGCCCGGTCGCCGGCGAGATGCCCGGCTGGGTCGAGAACGCCGTCGCGTCCGTCCAGGGCATCCAGAACGTCAAGGTGAACATGGTCTTCGATCCGCCATGGGACCAGAGCCGCATGTCCGACGAGGCCCGTGTCGCCCTCGACATGTGGTGAGCTAAAGCTTTCACATTCTCTTCGACGTCATGGCCGGGCTCGTCCCGGCCATTGTCGTTCTGCAATGACGATGAGGCTATCGTCATTAACCTGTGCTAAGTTTCTCTAAGCCTGACGGCATTCGCCGGAGCTTCCGAGAGGCGGATCGTCAAAATCTGACCTCATCCTGAGGAGCCGCTGCAAGCGGCGTCTCGAAGGAGGTTCCAGAGAGCACTGGATATGCCCTCGTCCTTCGAGACGCTTCGCTCCTCAGGATGAGGGCTCGGGCAAGCGCCGGTTGATCGGCTAGACTTTAGGGAGGCCAGCATGGACACGCCTCATCCCCCTGAGATTCTGCACACCCGCTGCTGTATCGTCGGCGGTGGGCCGGCCGGGATGATGCTGGGTTTTCTGTTGGCCCGGCAGGGGATCGACGTGGTGGTCCTCGAAAAGCATGCCGATTTCCTGCGGGATTTCCGCGGCGACACCATTCATCCCTCGACCCTCGAGATCATGGGCGAACTTGGTCTGCTGCAGGAATTCCTCGCCCGGGCGCATCAGGAGGCGCAGACCGTCAGCCTCGTCGTCGGGGGCGAGACCCTGAAGATGGGCGACTTCTCCCACCTGCCCACGCGGTGCAAGTTCATTGCCTTCATGCCGCAATGGGATTTCCTCGATTTCCTGGCCGATCACGCACGTGCCTATCCACATTTCCATCTGCGGCTGCTGGCGGAGGCAACCGACCTGATCGAGGAGCAGGGCAAGGTGGTGGGTGTGCGGGGCGCGATGCCGGAGGGATCTTTCGAGGTGCGGGCCGACCTCGTGGTGGCGGCCGACGGGCGACACTCGGTGATACGGGAGAAGGCAGGGTTCGAAATCCTCGATATCGGCGCGCCCATGGACGTGCTCTGGCTGAGGCTATCGAAGCAGCCGGGCGATCCCAGCCAACTGCTCGGACGGATCGAGGCCGGGCAGATGCTGGTGATGATCGATCGCGGCGATTACTGGCAATGCGCCTACCTCATCCCGAAAGGAACGGTCGAACAGCTCCGGCAAGAGGGGCTTCCGGCCTTCCGGGCAAAGCTCGCAGGAATGGCCCCTTTCCTCGGGAGCCGTGTCGAGGAGCTGCAATCCTGGGACGAGATCAAGCTCCTGACCGTTGCCGTGGACCGGCTGAAGCAATGGTTCAAGCCGGGCCTCCTGTGCATCGGCGATGCCGCCCATGCCATGTCGCCGGCCGGCGGCGTCGGGATCAATCTCGCCATACAGGATGCTGTCGCGACGTCCAATATACTGGGGCCGTTGCTGAAGCAGGGGCCTGTCGGGCCTGAATCTCTCGCTCTCGTGCAGAAGCGGCGTGAGTGGCCGACACGCATGACACAAGGGCTTCAGGTCCTGCTGCAGAACCAGCTGATCGATCCGGTCCTGAAAAGCAAGAAGCCGGTCTCAGCGCCCTGGCTCGTCCGCCTGCTGGCCCGTTGGCCGCTCTTCCGCCGGCTTCCCGCCCGCCTCATCGGCATTGGATTCCGGCCCGAGCACGTCCGATAGAGGTTCGTCGCCATTGGGCATGTCATCCGCGTCCTCGACGGATGACAGGACGGGTGAGCGCAACAGCACGACCGTACTGGCGACGGAGAGCGCCAGACCGAAGACGAGGCCGCCGATGGGGTTCCACCCCATCGCCCAGGCGAGCCCCATGCCGAGAAGCGTGGCGCTGGCGATCTGGACGACGGCGCCCGGGATCGCGATGGCTTTGACGGAGAGAAGATCCTTCAGGGAGAAGTGAAGCCCCACGCCGAACATCAGCAGGATCACGCCGATTTCGGCAAGCTGGTTGGCGAGTCCCTGATCGGCCACGTAGCCCGGCGTGAACGGGCCGGCTAGGACGCCTGCGAGAAGGTAGCCGATGAGCGGGGAGAGGCGGAAGCGATGCGCGATGGTGCCGAGGGTGAATGCCATCACGAGGCCGATGACGATGGTCGATATCAGCGGCGTGTGATGCGGCATCTGCTATCCTTGGGAAGCGGCGCAGTGTGGGATGGGATCCATCCGATATGAGCGACCTGGGCCATAGGAGCAACCCTGAACGGTCTCGACGTTTGCCGTTTCAGCTCTTATTTATGGAAGATCGAACTCGTTCTGCCCGGGCCTTGAACCCGGCCGTCAGGAGAGAAGGCTTATGGCACTACCCGGTTTCAAGGTCGTCACCTTGACCGACGCGGCGGCAAACCGCGTCAAGGACATCATCGGCAAGGCGGACCGCCCCATCGTGGGCGTGCGCGTCGGCGTCAAGAACGGCGGCTGCGCCGGCATGTCCTACACCATGGAATATGCGGAGAGCGTCAACCCGCTCGACGAGGTGGTTGAGGACAAGGGCGTGACCGTCCTGATCGACCCTAAGGCCGTGCTGTTCCTGCTCGGCACGGAAATGGATTTCCAGACCAGCAAGATGTCGTCCCAGTTCGTGTTCAACAACCCGAACCAGACCTCGGCCTGCGGCTGCGGCGAGTCGGTGGCGATCACTCCGGCGACGCCTGCGGCCCTTCAATCGGCCGGGTAGCGCATCGAACGCAAAAGTGGGAACCGGTTTTGCGTGTAAAGATGCGCAAAACCAAAAGCTTGAAGCATCGGAATCAGGTCATGGATCCCGAGGATCTTCGCGACATCTTCCGCAGTCTCGGCCCGGTGCATGTCCGCCGGATGTTCGGCGGGCAGGGGGTGTATCAGGGCGAGTTGATGTTCGCCCTTGTGGCGTCCGACGAGGTCTATCTCAAGGCCGACGACGAGACGGCCGGGTTCTTCCGGGATCGGGGCTCGCGCCCCTTCGCCTACGAGACCCGGGACGGGCGCAAGAGCATCATGAGCTATTGGCTCATGCCGGAATCGGCCCTCGACGATCCCGACGAGGCGGCACAGCTTGCCGCCATGGCCATGGCGACGGCCCGAAGGGCGAAATCCGCCCAGGCGCGGAAGGGCGGCCGGGCCAAGTCGGGCCGCAAGGTTCCGAAGAAGACCGCGGAACCCGCTACTTAGCTTTCCTACTTGGCTTTCTTGGTCGTCACGGGCCGCATGAGGAAGGCCGGGACGTGATCGCCGAGACCGATCACCTTCTCGTCCATGTCGTCGTCGCGCCGCGAGCGTCCGTGATAGCCCCGATCCGACGAGCGCTCCTGGCGCTCCTGCCGAGGTCTGCGGTTCTCGTGCTCCTCGCGGGCAGGCTGAGCCGCTCGCGCGACGGGAGCCTCCTCCCGCGATTCTTCGGAAGGCCCGCGGCTCCTGCCGCCCGAACGGACCTTGACCTTGCGGCCGCGCGAGCGCTCTTCGCCCCTTCCGCCGCGACGGCGGGAAGAGCCTTCCGAGGCCGGGCGCTCGGCGAGCGTCGGCCCCTGCCACTCGACCGGCTGGCCGATCAGCTTTTCAATGGCCGCCAGCGATTTCTCGTCGCCCGGACCCACCAGCGTGAAGGATTGGCCGCTCCGTCCCGCACGTCCCGTTCGGCCGATCCTGTGGACGTAATCCTCCGCGTGGTGCGGAATGTCGTAGTTGAACACGTGGCTGACCGCCGGAATGTCCAGGCCGCGGGCCGCCACGTCGCTGGCAACCAGGATCGGCATCTCGCCGCTGCGGAAGCTGTCGAGCGCGGCCATGCGGGCATGCTGGTCCATGTCGCCGTGGAGGGCCGCGGCGTCGAAGCCGTGCTTCTGGAGGGAGCGGTGCAGGACTGCCACGTCGCGCTTGCGATTGCAGAACACGATGGCGTTCTGCAGGTCCGTGGCGCTTCGGATCAGCTCGCGCAGGGTCTCGCGCTTCTCGTAATCCTCACGGCCCGTCGCCACCAGGCGCTGGGTGATCGTGGAAGCTGTCGAAGCGGCGCGGGCGACCTCCACCTTCACCGGATTGTGAAGGAAGGCGTCGGCGAGGCGCTGGATCTCCGGCGGCATGGTGGCGGAGAAGAACAGGGTCTGGCGGGTGAACGGCACCAGCTTCACGATCCGCTCGATATCCGGGATGAAGCCCATGTCGAGCATCCGGTCGGCCTCGTCGATCACGAGCAGCTCGACGCCCGTGAGCAGGAGCTTGCCGCGCTCGAAATGGTCGAGCAGACGGCCCGGGGTGGCGATCAGCACGTCGACGCCACGGGTGATCTTGGCATCCTGGTCGCCGAAGGACATGCCGCCGATGAGCAGGGCGACGGACAGCTTGTGATTGATCCCGTACTTGTCGAAGTTCTCCTCGACCTGGGCGGCCAGCTCGCGCGTCGGCTCGAGAATCAGCGTGCGGGGCATGCGTGCCCGCGCCCGCCCGGTTTCGAGCAGGGTTAGCATCGGGAGCGTGAAGGCGGCCGTCTTGCCGGTGCCAGTCTGGGCGATGCCCAGCACATCGCGGCGGGAAAGGACGTGCGGAATGGCCTGGGCCTGGATCGGCGTCGGCTCCGTGTATCCGGCGCTTGTTACGGCCTGTTGAACTTTATCGCTAAGTCCGAGTTCGGCGAACGACATGAATGCTAATTACCGTTGAGGGGCTGGGCGCGCTCTTAAGTGCCGGCCGCGCTCTACGGCAACAAACAGGCGCGAGACTGGTTTCACCTGAGGTTCTTGCTCAAGTTAAAGGATTGGCGGGACCATAAGATAAGCTATGCGCTTGTCAATCCAAGGAAACTTGCCGAGAGGCGACAAAGGGACGTTTGAATGGCCGAAACACTTGTTCTGATTCCCGGATTGGCCTGCACCGCCCGGCTCTTCGAGCCCCAGATCGCAGCTCTGTCCTCGGGCCGCAACATTATCGTGGCGGAAAACCCCCGGGATGATTCGATTGCCGCGATGGCCGCCCGCCTCCTGCGGGACGTACCCGGGAGATTCGCTCTCGCGGGGCTCTCCATGGGCGGGTACATCGCCATGGAGGTGATGCGCCAGGCGCCGGAACGGGTGGAACGGCTGGCCCTGCTCGACACCAGCGCGCGCCCCGACACGCCAGAGGCGAGCCAGGACCGCAAGCGGCTGATCGCGCTGGCGGAGGCGGGGCGGATCGATGAAATCAATTCAGCGCTCTGGCCCCGCCTGGTCCATCCCGATCATCTGGGCGACCGGGCTCTCCGGGACGTCATGCTCGGAATGATGCGGGAGACGGGTTTCGAAGCCTTTATCCGGCAGCAGCGGGCCATCATGGCGCGAGTCGATTCGCGCCCTTCTTTGCCGGGAATCGAAATTCCCACCTTGGTTCTGGTCGGGGACGGCGATTCGATCACGCCGCCCGAGATCGCCCGCGAGATGGCCGAGATGATCGAATGGGCGTCCCTGGTCGTGGTGCCCGGGGCAGGGCACATGTCGACTCTCGAACAGCCTGATCGGGTCAGCCACGCAATGGAATTGTGGCTTAACGGCCATTAACCATCGGAACGCCGTACGCTTGCGAAACTCCACGCGAGCATGGTCAATAAGTGGTTACTGGCTCGATTAACGCCTCGTTAAGTCCTTGTTTTTTGATCTAAGATCCTGATCTGGAAAATAAATTTCAAGACTGAAGTCGGGGCGGAGATGGCAAGGTACGGAACGGCGATGCGGTAAAACCCGCCTACTTTCGGTTGCGGATGCGAAAAGCCGCGCTTCTTGTCTTAACTGTGGCAGGAAAGTGACAGACGATAGGGCGGCTCTGGGCTACAAGCTGCGTCACATCCTTCTAACAGATGGACCAAGACAAATGAAAAAGATCCTCCTCTCTTCGGTTGCCCTGCTCGGCCTCGCCTCTGGCGCTCTGGCTGCTGACCTCCCGTCCCGCCGCGCTCCGGCTCCGGTCATCGCTGCCGTTCCGGTCTTCACCTGGACCGGCTTCTACGTCGGTGTGAACGCCGGCTACGGCTGGAACACGAACGACGATTTCGTGTTCGACAACTTCCGCTACAGCCTCAATGACGACGGTGGCTTCGTCGGCGGCGCTCAGGCTGGCTACAACTACCAGATCGGTTCGTTCGTGGTCGGTCTCGAAGGCGACATCCAGTACGCCGATTTCGGTGGCGATGACGTCGTCCTCCGTGACGGCCGCCTTGCCGACTTCAACAACAGCGACTGGTTCGGCACGGTTCGTGCTCGCGCCGGTGTGGCTTTCGACCGCGCTCTGATCTACGCAACCGGCGGTTTCGCCTTTGCTGACGACGCCACGGGCTGGACCGTCGGCGGCGGCATCGAGTACGCCTTCACCAACAACCTGTCGGCCAAGGTCGAAGGTCTGTACGTGAACCTCGACCAGGACGACAACTTCCTGGGCATCAACAACGACGCCGAGTTCGGCGTGGTTCGCGCTGGTCTGAACTACCGCTTCAGCACCTACTAAGATCCGTCGCTTCGGCGATAAGAGAGGCCCGGTGGAAACACCGGGCCTTTTTTGTTTTTGGGAGATCGTGCGGAAAACCGACTTCGCTTCGAACGGTGCGCTGAGGGCGGCGCTCAAAGCTCCCGATTCTGCGTGAAAAGATGCGTCAAAGCCATAACGTGAGTCATGGGACGTGAGTTTGGATTCATGTCCGATGCTTCAGAGCTTGGTCACCTCCGCGATCTATCCGAGGTGAGTCATAGGAGAGCGCCCAGTCGGCCGCCACATACCAACACCGTGCCGGATCTACGGGGCGTTTCCAGATAAGAGCCCTGACGAACTCGGCGCCGCCGCGGTTGAATGCAGCTGCAAGCCGCTCTCTTTCTTCATCGCTGGCCGCAAGTGTCCCTTCCACGCAGACAAAGCTTGCAGGGCTCACGATCTCAACCGGATGCTCTGCTCTATCCTTCACCATAAGGAGGACGCCTCCTCGGATGGTATGCCGCGGTCCAACGGGTGATTCCGGCCGCCCTCTAACCCCGAGGGGGAACACCAAATGCCCTCCGGGGCGTAGGAGCTCAATCCAAGGTTCAGCAGGTCGCTCAACTGCAAAATTCACATAGATCCCATCCGCTTCGCCCTGGGGCCAAGCAGCCCCGTCGTCATGGACAACCTCGACATTTGGCCAGGGCATGAGATTAACCCGCGCCCGCTCGGCTAATGCATGGTCGTACTCGACGGCAACGACTCTTCCCGAGGGGCCGACCAATTCGGCCAGAATCGCCGTGTAGTAGCCTGTGCCCGCGCCGATGTGCACGACTGTGTCTCCCGGTTTGGGATTGAGCGCATTCATCATCCTGGCATGCAGCGAAGGGCTGCCGTTGTTCACTCCACGCTCTCGGGAAAGAACAAAAAGTACGTCCTGGTAGACATAGACAGGATCGTTAGACGGTAGCGACACCCAACCTTCAGGGCCGTGCCGAATCTGCCATGGCTCGGTGCCGAGGAACCGCTCCCGATGAACGATTGCGAAGGCTGCTTCGAGGCGTTCATTCGCACTGCCGATCAACCCGACCATCTGGCGAGCAAAGGCGCGCCTCACGATTTCCAGTTTCACGGCAGGCATCGCAGCGTCTGTCATTGGCGGCTCCCGTAGAATGAGAGTCTAGCGTCGGAGGTTGCAGCTGGAAAGCTTGGGGCTTCGGAGAGCCTCTGCGAGCCTAATCGCGAACTCAGAGTCCGCCAGTACGCATCAGTCCCAACTTGTGCCGCTGGCCAAAGGCATCAACGCGGTCGGTTCAAAAGCTTGCGCGAGGTAGTCCTTCGACCACAAAAAACCGGGGCTCTTGTCGAGCCCCGGTGAAGGGAGGCTGCGATTCCGCAGCCGGGAGGAAAGTCTGATCCGTTAGACGGAGTAGTACATCTGGAACTCGACCGGATGCGGGGTCATCTCGAAGCGAGCGACCTCCGTCATCTTCAGCTCGATGTAGCTGTCGATGAAGTCGTCGCTGAAGACGCCGCCGGCCTTGAGGAACGCGCGGTCCTTGTCGAGGCTGGCGAGGGCTTCGCGCAAGCTGCCGCAGACCGTCGGGATCTTCTTCAGCTCGCGCGGCGGCAGATCGTAGAGATCCTTGTCCATCGCCTGGCCGGGATCGATCTTGTTCAGGATGCCGTCGAGACCGGCCATCATCAGCGCCGCGAAGGCGAGATACGGATTGGCGGTCGGATCGGGGAAGCGAACCTCGACGCGCTTGGCCTTCGGCGAGGTCGTCCACGGAATACGGCAGGAGGCCGAGCGGTTACGGGCGGAGTAGGCCAGCAGCACCGGAGCCTCGTAGCCTGGGACGAGACGCTTGTAGGAGTTCGTCGACGGGTTGGTGAAGGCGTTCAGCGCCTTGGCGTGCTTGATGATGCCGCCGATGTACCACAGGCATTCCTGGCTGAGGTCGGCGTATTTGTTGCCTGCGAACAGAGGCTTGCCGCCCTTCCACAGGGACTGGTGCACGTGCATGCCCGAGCCGTTGTCGCCATAGACCGGCTTCGGCATGAAGGTGGCCGTCTTGCCGTAGGACTGGGCGACGTTGTGGATGCAGTACTTGTAGATCTGCATCTCGTCGGCGGTGCGCACGAGGGTGTTGAACTTCGTGCCGAGCTCGTGCTGGGCGGAAGCCACCTCGTGGTGGTGCTTCTCGACCGTGACGCCCATGGCCTTCATGGCGGCCAGCATCTCGCCACGCATGTCCTGAGCGGAATCCAGCGGCGGAACCGGGAAGTAGCCGCCCTTGATCGGAATGCGGTGGCCGAGGTTGCCGCCCTCGTAAGGCGTGTCGCCGTTGATCGGCAGCTCGGAAGAGTCGAGCTTGAAGCCGGTGTTGTAGGGATCGGCCATGAACTTCACGTCGTCGAACACGAAGAACTCGGCCTCGGGACCGACATAGACCGTGTCGGCGATGCCCGTGGACTGCAGATAGGCTTCGGCCTTCTTGGCGATGCCGCGCGGATCGCGGTTATAAGGCTCGCCCGTGGCCGGCTCGAGAATGTCGCAGTTGATGACCAGGGTGGACGCCGAGAAGAACGGGTCCATCTGGGCAGTCGTCGGGTCGGGCATGAGGGTCATGTCGGATTCGTTGATCGCCTTCCAGCCGGCGATGGACGAACCGTCGAACATGATGCCGTCGGCGAACATGTCCTCGTCGACCATCGAGACGTCGAAGGTCACATGCTGCCACTTGCCGCGCGGGTCGGTGAAACGGAAGTCGACGTATTGGACGTCGTTATCTTTGATCGCCTTGAGCACATCCTTGGCGGTCTGCATGATCGTCTGGTCCTCTTCTGCCCTTAGAGATAGTCCTCGGCCTGAAGGCCTTGGCTTGGGAAAGCGAGCTTAGATCGCGTCGGATCCGGTCTCGCCCGTGCGGATGCGAACGGCCTCTTCGACCGTCGAAACGAAAATCTTGCCGTCGCCGATGCGCCCGGTCTGAGCGGCCTTGCGGATCGCCTCGATGGCGCTCTCGGCCATGTCGTCGTTCAGGACGATCTCCAGCTTCACCTTGGGGAGGAAATCCACCACGTACTCCGCGCCGCGATAGAGTTCGGTGTGGCCCTTCTGGCGGCCGAAGCCTTTCGCCTCGATGACGGTGATGCCCTGAAGGCCGACTTCCTGGAGAGCTTCTTTGACTTCATCGAGCTTGAAGGGCTTGATGATGGCTTCGATCTTCTTCATCCCGGTCAACCGTTTCGTTCGAGGTTTTGCCGCTTTTAGCACCAGCCCGGAGCGCCTTCCATGCGGTCATCGATTCAAATTGGGCCAATCTGCCGAGTTGATGGGCATATTGTGATCAAAGTTTGGGCAGTTGCGGAAAAGCTCGCCAAATCCTCGAAAACAGGTCCGTTTTGGTCCCATGCCAGCCCCTGAACTTGTCCTGACCCCCGCCGAAATGAAGCAAGCCGACCTCGAGGCCATGGCACGAGGCATTCCGGGCATCGAACTCATGAGGCGGGCAGGGTGGGCGGTCGCCGATTCTGCCGAAAAATTAGCCTCTCCGGGCAGCAGGATCGCGGTTGCCTGCGGGCCTGGACAAAACGGAGGCGACGGCTTCGTTGCGGCCACGATCATGGCCGAGCGGGGCTATAGCGTGAAACTCGGCCTCCTGGGCTCTTCGGGCCGCCTCACCGGCGATGCGGCGGAAGCGGCACGGGGCTGGACGGGCGAGGTGGCGACAGCTGAAGATCTGCCTTTCGAGGAGGCGGACCTGATCGTCGATGCTCTCTTCGGGACCGGCCTGTCGCGAGATCTTGACGGCACCGCCCGGCATGTGGTCGACCGCATGAACGGATCCGGCAGGCCGATCCTGGCCGTGGACCTGCCCTCCGGCCTCGACGGCAGGACCGGGGCGGTGCGGGGCCTCGCGGTCAAGGCCGTCGGCACCGTTACGTTCGCGGCCCGAAAGCCATGCCATCTCCTGATGCCGGGCCGGGCTCATAGCGGGCCCGTCGAGGTAGCGGATATTGGGATCGGGCGGGAGATCCTCGAGGCGAAGGGCGGAAGCCTCTTCGCCAATAGCCCGGTCCTGTGGCTCCACTCCTTGCCGAGGCCGGGCCTCGCGTCCCACAAATACGAGCGCGGCCATACTCTCGTCGCCTCGGGCGGTGCGACCCGCACAGGCGC
Source organism: Microvirga sp. 2MCAF35 (assembly GCF_052115545.1). Classification (NCBI taxonomy): domain Bacteria; kingdom Pseudomonadati; phylum Pseudomonadota; class Alphaproteobacteria; order Hyphomicrobiales; family Methylobacteriaceae; genus Microvirga; species Microvirga sp. 2MCAF35. The sequence continues at coordinate 97,351 of NZ_JBFRGW010000011.1, read as the reverse complement.
CGCCAGGCTGGCGGCGCGGGCAGCCCTCAGGATCGGTTCCGGCCTCGTCACCGTGGCGTCTCCACCGGAAGCCCTCGGGGTCAACGCCGCCCACCTCACGGCCATCATGCTCAAGGGCTGCGACGGTCCCGAGGGGCTGCATACGATCCTCCAGGATACCCGCTTCAACTCCCTCGTCCTGGGGCCGGCGCTCGGCGTCCATGCCGGCACCCGTGCCATGGTGGCCGTCGCCGTCCAGGCGCGGCGAAACCTCGTCCTGGACGCGGATGCCCTGACCTCTTTCGAGGGGCTGGCATCGGAGCTTCACGGGGCGTTCCGCCATGCCCCGACGGTGCTCACGCCCCATGACGGCGAGTTCGGCCGCCTGTTCAAAGGTCACCCGGATATTCTCGATCCGGAATCGAAGATCGAGCGGGCCCGCCGTGCCGCCGCCTATACGGGCGCCGTGGTGCTGCTGAAAGGACCCGATACCGTCATCGCCGCTCCGGATGGAAGAGCGGCCATCAACGAGAATGGTACGCCCTACCTGGCAACTGCTGGTTCGGGTGACACGCTCTGCGGCCTCATCGCAGGTCTGATGGCGCAGAATGTCCCGGCCTTCGAGGCGGCCTGCGCCGGAGTCTGGATACACGCCGACGCGGGGTCGAGCTTCGGCCCGGGTCTGATTTCCGAGGATCTGGAGGATCTGGTTCCAGGCGTGCTGCGGGGGCTGCTCAGGTAACCTCGATCCAGGTCCATAGGCCCGCATCGAACCGCTCCATCACGGTCGAGGCGAGGAGCCATTTGCCCGGATTGTCGGCCACAAAGGCGATGCGGATTGTCTTGTTCTCCGGCACCTGCACCGTGTCGAGCCAGTAGGGCTCCCAGCCATCGTCGAGCGGATGTAGCAGCCGGAAGGAGTGTCCGTGCAGGTGGATGGGCTGAACGAAGGCGGTCTCGTTCTTGAGGGCCAGCACCACAGGAGTGCCGCGCTTGACCTTGACGAGGGGCGGCTCCGATGGATTTCCCACCGCACCGTTGATGGTCCACGGAACGTTGGGGACCTTAGGATCGCCCTTGATGACCACGTCCTTACGGTTGGCGTTCTGGAGCTTGATGGCGTCCGGGAGCTTCAGGTTGGGCGGCAGCGGAGCGACGGCCGGGCGTTCCTGCCGCTTCTCTCCAGCGGCCGCGATCTCGACCAGAGGTATCCCGTCGCCGATCAGAGCCGTCACGGCACTGGTTGCTCCAGATTCCGAGACCAGATCGACCAGCAGATCGTAGCGAGTGCCCGGTGCGAAGGGCAGGGAGGCTTTCAGTGGCTCGAAGGTGCTGGTCGGCTGTCCGTCGACGGCGATGACATAGGCTTTCATGCCGTCGAAGCGCAGGCGCATGGTCCGGGCGTTGCAGGCATTGGCGAGCCGAAGGCGAAGGCGTCCGTTGGGAGGTGCCGCGACCCGCTGCGGTGTCGCTTTGCCGTTGATGCTGAGCCAGCTCCCGAGCCGCCCGGCGGGAGCGGGTTCTGGCGGTTTCTCGAATGGGGCGAGGGATCCGTCTTCGTTCAGGCGCCAGTCGTCGACGAGTAGGGCGAGGTCCTGATCGACCTGCGGGGGCTCCGGTTCTTCGACGATCAGAAGCGCTGACAGACCGCGCTCCATGGGCTCCGCGCTGCCGCCGAGGACGCACGGGCGGATCAGGAAGGTTCCCGCGTCGGGCGGGGTGAGGCGGTATTCATGGCTTTTCCCGGTCGCCACCGGCTCCTGGGTCAGGCCGCCAGCCCCATCCATAGCGTTCGCGCCTCGCACCCCATGGAAATGCAAGGACAGGGGCAGGGCGGTCTCGTTCTCAAGCCTGAGCTTCAGTTCGGTACCGTGCTTAACACGGACGACAGGGCTCAGGCTTCCGTTGAAAGTCCAAATGTCGGCTTCAGCGGCGGCATCGGGGCGAATTTTCAGGCGGTTGGGCTTTGCTGTGAGGATCTGCTCGGAACCACCTGAGCCCTGAGCGCGCACTTGCAGCGAGAGGGGGAGCAGGGTCGTGGCGAGACCTGCGGTGACGGCGCGACGGGTGATCAAGGCGGCGGCTCCGTCTCAAGTTGGGCGGATGGGAAACATCGGTACAGCCTTGAACGTGAACGGCCAAGTTTGGTTGCCATCTGGCCGCACACGAACTTTTTTGATGCACTGTCTTTTAACCGTGCTATAGAGCCGCGTCCCGGAAGAGGGGTGCGCCTCGCGCGCCGCTCCCGCGCGGGCGTGGCGGAATTGGTAGACGCACTGGATTTAGGTTCCAGCGACGAAAGTTGTGGGGGTTCGAGTCCCTCCGCCCGCACCAATCCCGTCAGGGTTGGTATCCGGAGGCTCCGAGTGGCCTGGTTGACGGCGTGACGCCGCATCGGCCGGAGCCTGACAGAAATTTTCGAGTGAATGAAGGCGAACAGAACCATGCAGGTGACGGAAACACTGTCCCAAGGCTTGAAGCGAGAGTTCAAGGTCGTGCTCCCGGCCACCGAGTTGGAAGAGCGCCTGAACAGCGAATTGACGACCCTCAAGGATCGCGTGCAGATCAAGGGTTTTCGTCCCGGTAAGGTGCCGGTGGGACATCTGCGTCGGGTCTATGGCCGCTCCGTCATGGCTGACGTGCTGCAGAACGCCGTCAACGAGGCCAATCGCAAGATCGTCGAGGACAACGACCTGAAGCTCGCCAACGAGCCGCAGATCCAGTTCCCCGAGAGCCAGGAAGAGGTCGAGAAGGCCATGGAGGCCAAGGGCGACCTGGCCTTCACCGTCGCCCTCGAGGTCCTGCCGGTCTTCGAGCTGGCCGATCTCTCCGACGTGTCGGTCAAGAAGCCGGTGGCCGAGGTCACCGATGCCGAGATCAACGAATCGCTCGAGCGCATGGCCAAGCAGAACCGCTCCTTCGCCACGAAGGAAGGTGCTGCCGCCGACGGCGACCGGGTCGTCGTCGACTTCGTGGGCCGCATCGACGGCACCGAATTCGAGGGCGGCAAGGGTGAGGACATCCGGGTCGAGCTCGGCTCGAACACCTTCATCCCGGGCTTCGAGGACCAGCTCCTCGGCCTCAAGGCCGGCGACACCAAGCTCGTGAAGGTCACCTTCCCGGTGAACTACATGGCGGCCCATCTGGCAGGCAAGGACGCCGAGTTCGACGTGACCGTGAAGGAGGTCGAGGCGCCCGGCGAGCTGACGATCGACGACGAGATGGCCAAGGGCTTCGGCATGGAGTCCCTGGACAAGCTCAAGGGCGCGATCCGCGACGCCATCAAGCGCGACTTCGACGCGCAGTCCCGCCGCAAGGTCAAGAAGGACCTGCTCGATTCCCTCGATGCCAAGTACAGCTTTGAACTGCCGCCGACCCTGGTCGAGCAGGAGTTCTCGGCCGTGTGGGCGCAGGTCGTCGGCGACATGAAGTCGAACAACCGTACCTTCGAGGACGAGAGCACCACGGAAGACGAGGCCAAGGCCGAGTACCGCAAGATCGCCGAGCGTCGTGTTCGCCTCGGCTTGGTCCTTGCGCAGATCGGTGAGAAGTCCGATATCAAGATTTCCGACGACGAGGTGACTCAGGCCCTCATCGAGCGGGTCCGCCAGTACCCCGGCCAGGAGCGGCAGGTTTGGGAGTTCTACCAGAAGAACCCGCAGGCCCTCGCTGAAATCCGGGCTCCTCTGTTCGAGGAGAAGGTCGTCGACCAGATCCTGTCCCAGGTGAAGGTCAACGAGGAGACCGTCTCCAAGGACGCCCTCTTCAGCGACGAGGACGAGGGCGGAGAGAAAGCCGGCAAGGGCGAGTAACGCTCCCTTAAGCGTCTCGCTGCTTGCTGAAATGCACGGCCGCGCATCCGCGCGGCCGAATTGGAGCAGTGAGACAATGAGAGATCCGGTAGCGCTCTTTAACAATACGCTCGTCCCGATGGTGGTTGAGCAGTCGAACCGCGGCGAGCGCGCATTCGACATCTATTCGCGCCTCCTGCGCGAACGGATTATCTTCCTCACGGGTCCGGTTGAAGATTACTCGGCCTCGCTGATCGTGGCACAGCTTCTGTTCCTCGAGGCAGAGAACCCCAAGAAGGAAATCTCCTTCTACATCAATTCGCCCGGCGGCGTCGTGACCTCGGGCCTGTCGATCTACGACACGATGCAGTTCATCCGCTGCCCCGTCTCGACCCTCTGTGTCGGCCAGGCAGCCTCTATGGGCTCCCTGTTGCTGACCGCCGGCGAGAAGGGCATGCGCTTTGCCCTTCCGAACGCCCGCATCATGGTCCACCAGCCCTCCGGCGGCTATCAGGGCCAGGTCACGGACATCATGATCCACGCCCGCGAGAGCGAGGCCCTCAAGCGCCGCCTGAACGAGATCTATGTCGGCCATACCGGTCGCAACTACGAAGAGATCGAGCGGGCCCTGGAGCGCGACAACTTCATGACCGCCCAGGCGGCCCAGGAGTTCGGGCTGATCGACCAAGTGATCGAGAAACGCCCTGAGCCGGCCGCCACCCCGGCTTAACCCTTAAAACCTGGGGACAAAATTCCCCCAGGTGCGTCTTTTTGCCGGGTAATCTCGTTTCTATTGATCAGGCGGCCTCCGCATGATTGCATATGGATTCGGGAGCATGGCGATTTGGGCGTTCAATTCTTAGCGGCGGAACATTTTGTTAGTTTCGTCGCCTATAACCTAGGAGTGTTGGGTCGGCAGGGGCTGTCCCGGCACGGATTGGAGATGTGATAATGACCAAGGCTGGCGGCAACGACTCCAAGAGTACGCTGTACTGCTCCTTCTGCGGCAAGAGCCAGCATGAGGTTCGCAAGCTGATCGCTGGCCCGACGGTTTTCATCTGCGATGAATGCGTCGAGCTGTGCATGGACATCATCCGCGAGGAGTCGAAATCGTCCCTCGTGAAGTCCCGTGACGGGGTGCCCACCCCCAAGGAAATCAGCCGCGTTCTGGATGACTACGTGATCGGCCAGGAGCACGCCAAGAAGGTGCTCTCCGTGGCGGTCCACAACCATTACAAGCGCCTCGCCCACGCGACGAAGCACAACGACGTCGAACTGGCCAAGTCCAACATCCTGCTGATCGGCCCCACCGGTTCGGGCAAGACCCTGCTCGCGCAGACCCTGGCCCGAATCCTGGACGTGCCGTTCACCATGGCGGATGCGACGACCCTGACCGAGGCAGGCTATGTCGGCGAGGACGTGGAGAACATCATCCTCAAGCTGCTCCAGGCCTCCGACTACAATGTCGAGCGGGCCCAGCGCGGCATCGTCTATATCGACGAGATCGACAAGATTTCCCGTAAGTCGGACAATCCGTCCATCACCCGTGACGTTTCGGGCGAGGGCGTGCAACAAGCTCTCCTGAAGATCATGGAGGGCACTGTCGCTTCAGTGCCTCCCCAGGGCGGCCGCAAACACCCTCAGCAGGAGTTCCTGCAGGTCGACACCACGAACATCCTGTTCATCTGCGGCGGCGCCTTCGCCGGCCTGGAGCGGATCATTTCCGGCCGCGGCAAGGGCACATCGATCGGCTTCGGCGCCTCGGTCAGCTCTCCGGACGACCGCCGCACCGGCGAGATCTTCCGTTCTGTCGAGCCCGAGGACCTTCTGAAGTTTGGCCTCATCCCCGAGTTCGTCGGCCGCCTGCCGGTTCTTGCAACCCTCGAGGATCTCGATATCGACGCCCTGAAGACTATTCTGCAGGAGCCGAAGAACGCCCTAGTCAAACAATACCAGCGCCTCTTCGAGATGGAGAACGTGCAACTGACGTTCCAGGATGAGGCCCTCACCCTCATTGCCAAGAAGGCGATCGAGCGGAAGACGGGCGCCCGCGGCCTGCGCTCCATCATGGAGGGCATCCTGCTGGAGACCATGTACGATCTGCCGGGGCTGGATTCCGTCGAACAAGTGGTGATCGGGCCCGAGGTCGTGGAGGGCAAGGCCAAGCCGCTCTTCATCCACGGCGAGCGCAACGATCAGGCGGCCAGCGCCAGCGCTTAAGGAGAGCCGGGGGCTTTCCCATGAACAGAGGCGCTGCGGGCAATCGTCTTGAAACCGAAGGTCCGCAACGCCACATTATCTCTTGCGCCGGTGCTGTCCGCTCATGGTTCGAGGGAGAGCCCGGTGTACCGGATGCAGCCCATAACAAAAGCCTGAGCATTCCGGTTATCCGTCTGACTTCCAGCTCATCCGAGGGGACCGTCGGACGCAGTCAAAAGGATACCGTCTCATGACACAATCGAAGCCACGTCAGCCTGTTGTTCCAGGCTCGACCGGAACCTATGCGGTTCTGCCTCTGCGCGACATTGTTGTCTTCCCACACATGATCGTGCCGCTCTTCGTCGGCCGTGAGAAGTCGATCCGGGCGCTTGAGGAAGTGGTCAAGGGGGACCGTCACATTCTTCTGGCCACCCAGATCGATGCGACGGACGACGATCCGTCCACGGATGCGATCTACAAGGTCGGCACCCTGGCCAACGTCCTGCAACTGCTGAAGCTGCCCGACGGGACCGTGAAGGTGCTGGTCGAGGGCGCGAGCCGGGCCCAGGTGAAGGCCTATACCCGCACGGATGAATATTACGAGGCCGAGGCCGAGGCGCTTCCAGACTCGCTCGGTGATCAGGTGGAGGCAGAGGCTCTCGCCCGCTCCGTCGTGTCCGAGTTCGAGAACTACGTGAAGCTCAACAAGAAGGTGTCGCCGGAGGTCGTGACCGCCGTGACCCAGATCGACGAGCCTGCGAAGCTCGCCGACACCATCGCTTCGCACCTTGCGATCAAGATTGCCGACAAGCAGGCGATCCTGGAGACGCCGACAGTCGCTCAGCGCCTGGAGAAGGTGCTCGGCATGATGGAGAGCGAGATCTCCGTCCTCCAGGTCGAGAAGCGGATCCGCACCCGCGTGAAGCGTCAGATGGAGAAGACGCAGCGCGAGTACTACCTCAACGAGCAGATGAAGGCGATCCAGAAGGAGCTCGGCGACGACGAAGGTCGCGACGAGCTGGCCGAGCTCGAAGAGAAGATCGAGAAGACCAAGTTCACGAAGGAAGCCCGCGAAAAGGCGCTGGGCGAGCTGAAGAAGCTCCGCCAGATGTCGCCCATGTCGGCGGAAGCCACCGTCGTGCGCAACTATCTCGACTGGCTGCTCGGCATTCCGTGGAACCGCCGCTCGAAGATGAAGAAGGACCTCAAGGCGGCCCAGGATCTGCTCGACGCAGATCACTATGGCCTCGACAAGGTCAAGGAGCGCATCGTCGAGTATCTGGCCGTGCAGCAGCGCGCCAACAAGCTCACGGGCCCGATCCTCTGCCTCGTCGGCCCTCCCGGCGTGGGCAAGACCTCGCTCGGCAAGTCGATCGCCAAGGCCACGGGACGCGAGTTCGTGCGCATGTCGCTGGGCGGTGTCCGTGACGAGTCCGAGATCCGCGGTCACCGTCGGACCTATATCGGCTCGATGCCCGGCAAGATCATCCAGTCGATGAGGAAGGCCAAGACGTCCAACCCGCTTATCCTGCTCGACGAGATCGACAAGATGGGCATGGACTTCCGCGGCGACCCGTCGGCCGCCTTGCTCGAGGTTCTCGATCCTGAGCAGAACTCGACCTTCAACGACCATTACCTGGAAGTCGATTACGACCTCTCCAACGTGATGTTCGTGACGACGGCGAACACGCTCAATATCCCGGCTCCGCTCCTCGACCGCATGGAAGTGATCCGCATCGCGGGTTACACCGAGGAGGAGAAGGCCGAGATTGCCCGCACCCACCTGATTCCGTCGGCCATGCAGAAGCACGGTCTGGCGGAGAAGGAGTGGAAGATCGGCGATGATGCTCTGCTCATGCTGATCCGCCGCTACACTCGCGAGGCGGGCGTGCGTAACCTGGAGCGCGAGCTCGCCAATCTCGTCCGTAAGGCCGTGAAGGAGATCCTGATCTCCAAGGTCAAGTCGGTCGAGGTGACCACCGACAACCTGCCCGAGTTCCTCGGACCGCCCCGCTACCGTTACGGCGAGGCCGAGACGGAGGATATGGTCGGTGCGGTCACAGGTCTGGCTTGGACCGAGGTCGGCGGCGAGCTGCTGACCATCGAAGGCATCATGATGCCCGGCAAGGGCAAGATGACCGTCACGGGCAACCTACGTGACGTCATGAAGGAATCGATCTCGGCTGCGGCTTCGTATGTCCGTTCCCGCGCTCTCGATTTCGGCGTCGAGCCGCCGCTGTTCGACCGTCGGGACATCCACGTGCACGTGCCGGAAGGTGCGACGCCCAAGGACGGACCTTCGGCCGGCATCGCCATGGCGACCGCCATCGTCTCCGTCATCAGCGGTATTCCGGTTCGCCGTGATATTGCCATGACGGGCGAGGTGACGCTGCGGGGCAGGGTGCTTCCCATCGGTGGCCTGAAGGAGAAGCTCCTGGCGGCTCTGCGCGGCGGCATGAAGAAGGTCCTGATCCCCGAGGAGAACGCCAAGGATCTGGCGGATATCCCGGCCAGCGTGAAGAACGGCCTGGAAATCGTGCCGGTCTCCATGATGGACCAAGTCCTCCAGCATGCCCTCGTGCGCATGCCAGAGCGGATCGAATGGGATGAGGCCGCGGAGCTCAAGGGTCACAAGCCGGGCGTCGAGGACGACTCGGCCGGTGTGATCGCTCACTAAGCCTTGTGCCTTACGTAACGATAGAAGCCCCCGGACCTTGGTCCGGGGGCTTCTTTTTTGCTGAGAACTGCGAAAAAACGGCTGTTTTCAGCCACTTCGGGACTTGCGTATGGACAAGCTTTGCGCCAAACGGGTTGTCCCTGAAACGGTGGACCATTTCCTTTGCGACCGCCGTGATCACTGGAGGATAAGACTATGAATAAAGGCGAGCTCGTTGCGGCCGTCGCCGACAAGGTGGGCCTTTCGCGTGGCCAGGCTGGTGACGCGATCGACGCCGCCATCGAGGCGATCACCGGCGCTCTGAAGAAGGGCGATGAGGTCAAGATCGTTGGTTTCGGCACGTTCGTTGTGACCAACCGCGCTGCCGGTGAGGCGCGCAACCCGCGCACCGGCGAGAAGGTCAAGGTTCCCGCTTCCAAGACCCCGAAGTTCCGCGCCGGCGCGGGCCTGAAGGACGCCGTCAACGCGAAGTAATTGCCTTTCGGGCGATGTTCGCTTGCTAAAGAGGGCCGACGACGCTTGCGTTGTTGGCCTTCTCTTTTTATGTCAGGTCCATCGGGCGGTTAGCTCAGTTGGTAGAGCTTCGGTTTTACACACCGCAGGTCGGGGGTTCGAGTCCCTCACCGCCCACCATTCCCCGAAAACGACCGAGCCTTCGTCGAGCAGTGTTACGGCGAAGGGCTTTTGTCACTCTCAGTTAGCCTGTCGAGCACCTTCTCAGGCGCGACGTGGCGCTCCAGCTCTTCCAGCTCCGGATCGTTCGCTTCCTTGATGCCGAGATGCGCGGCAATGGCGCGGGTCAGGGCCAGCAGGCGCGTGATCTCATGCTCGGACAGGAGATTGGTCTGAAGGTCCAGCTCGGCGCGTCTGTCAGCCTCGGCGGCTGCGCGGTTTTGGCTGATCAGCACGAAGGTCGAGAGGAAAATCGCCTCGACGGAGGCAAAGGCCGCAAGGATGACGAAAGTCGGGTCGAAGACCGGGATCCCGGGAACCAGCCGGGGATTGATTGCAACCCAGCTCGCCACCAGCGCCAGATTCACATAGACGAAAGCCATGCTGCCAGAGAAGCGGGTGATGAGCTCCGCGATCCGGTCCTGCAGGCTGGCCTGCCCCTCGTCCTCATGCCGTTTGGTGCGCAGGGCATCGATATTGCGCTCAAGGACCGAGGCCAGGACAGTTGGGCTCGATGGGTGCAGTGCTCGGGCTTACGCGTGGTTCCTCCACTTGGTACACAGATTCGGTCGCCTTCACGGCGAGGTCCTTCGCTTCTGGCCTAACGGCTCGATAAGAACGGCCTTTGCTTCGAAGAAGTTCAGCTTGTTCTGAGGCCGAAGCTCACGCGAATCGTCCGATGGGCTGGAACGCCGCACCCGGGCCTATGAAACATTCCGATCCAGATCGAGTTTGGGAATGATCCCTCCAAGGATTGCTCCTCAGACTCGCCCGCTCCAGCTTCGGCTGGGGCAGGACTTTCGCGTTATCTCTGTCAGGCCGGGCTCGACGCGCAGCATTCGTCCGGGACGGAGTGGAACAGCAAAAAGCCGGCCCTGTGGCCGGCTCATACAAGCTGTGAGCTTCAAGAAAATAAATGGTCGGAGCGAGAGGATTTGAACCTCCGACCCCTAGTCCCCCAGACTAGTGCGCTAACCGGGCTGCGCTACGCTCCGACTGCCGAAAGGCTTGGTTCCTCTAACTTTTAACGGGCGCTTGCGCAACCCCTGAAATCGCGCACGACGTGGAAAGTCGGGGTCGCCGAGCCTGCTAGGTGAGGTCGCGGCCCCTCAGCTCGGAGGCGGTCGGTGGCGAAAATACCTATGAGCGCGGGCCGGTCCAGGCTTCGATGGCCTGTTTCAGACCTTCGGGCAGGTCAGTGGCCGTTTCGATGCCGGGTGTCGTACCAGAAGAGGCAAGTTCAGACAGGAGGGACCTATACCTCTCGGTTTTCTCCTGGCCCGCATCGAAGCCTTCCGCCGAGGCATCATCCGGCATTCCTGAGAAAAGGCAAAGCAGTGCGAGAATGGCGCGCATGTTCCGTCCTGTTGGCTGACGCTAAGGAAGTGCAGCCAAGGTGGCATTTTCACGGCGGCGCAGGTGTGCGCAAAAACACGCCATCGGGACCTCCCAGAAAAACGACCGAGACGGAAGCTTAACCATCCTTGGGAAGAAGTGTAGGTTATAACACGAGGAAAGGATATAAATTCCTTTGAGAGCGTCCCACGGCGCCCCAGTGCCACAGCGCTCTCGGCAACCGGCTTACGGCGGTTGCTTCACTCCTGCGTTGTTGCGCAAAACCCCGCCTCCGTGCGGGGCTTTTTGTTGATGCGATTAGAACGGGCCACGCTTCGCCAGGGCTTCGAACCCGCTTCTCAGCTGCAGCACGCGTTCCTCATAGGCTTTGCTGAGGCAGGAGCGGTCGCTGCCGCAGGTCTCACGACGCTGGAGCCAGGTCGCCTGGGCATCTTCCATGTCGCCGCGGGCTCCCATGCCCAGCAAGGGCTTGAGCTGCGTATAGAGGACAGCCATCTCGACATCCTGGTCGTTCAGCGCCCGGTCCGCGCAGATCGCCTTCTCGTCCGGTGTTTTAGCCTTGTCGCAATCGAAGCTGGCAGCCTCGGCGGGCTGCCACCCTGCGGCCAAGACAAGAGAGAGGACGGCGAGGCTGAGAGATTTTCCCGTCATGAAGGCTATCCCCGAAAGAACCCACGTTGGTGAGAGAACGGCTCCCGCCGATGGAGGCTCCATGAAAGGTCGAATGCTTTGGCAACAGCCTTAACAGCGGGTAAGGCGAGGGGCGCTCAACGGCGCAGCGCAGAGGTGTCCCCAGCAAACGCTAGGCGCAGGCCAAGCCCCACCATGATGAGGCCGGCGCATCTCTCCTGCCAGGCGATCAGGCCCGGACGCCGGGCAAGCCACTCGCCGATCGTTCCAGTCCCGACTGCGACGGCACCGAGGATGAAAAAGCCCGAGATCTTCTGAACGCCTCCCAGGAACAGCAGTTGGGCGGTCACGGGCCATCCATTGCCGGGATCCACGAATTGCGGAAGGAAAGCGAGCATGAAGACCATGGCCTTCGGGTTGGTCAGGTTGTTGATCATGCCCTGTCGCAGTGCCGCGAGGTCCGATACGGGCTGTGGGGCTTTGCGGATGAGACTGTGGGGTCCGAGCGAACCGATCAGAAGCTTGGCGCCGAGCCAAACGAGGTAGGCGGCTCCGGCCCAGCGAAGGACCTCGAAGGCCAAAGGCGAGGCCTTGATCAAGGAGGTGACGCCCAGGGCCAGGAGAGGCAGCTGGATGAGACCGGCCAGCAAGGTCATGCCGATTGCGGTCAGGACAGCCGTTCGCCGGCCCTGCCCAACGCCGCGGCTGAGCAGGAGAACCATATCGGGGCCGGGGGCGAGCTGCAGGGCCAGCACAGCGGCATAGAAGGTGAGAAAGGTCGACAGATCCGGCATACCTTGGCCTCTGCGCAGGTGATGGGCCTGCGACGGGAAGGAGGCAGGTTCATCGAGATTCCAGGAGGCGTCAATCTAGGCGGATCGACGGCGCCAAGCGTCGAGATCCTCCAGGGACAGGTTGGATCCGCAGAGCACAAGGCCGATGACGCTGTCGTCCGGCAGGGACGGGGCGACGGTCTCGGCGGCGGTGAGGACGCAGGCGGCAGCGGGCTCGCAGAGGAGCTTCTCCGTCTGGAGCAGCCAGCTCACGTCGGCGATGACCGGCTCGTCGTCCACAAGCAAAATCTCTTTGAGGAAAAGTTTGGCGGCCGCAACGGTTCGATGGGTGGCGAAGGGGGCCGCCAGGGTTCGGGCGATGGAAGTCGGGCGGATCGTGACCGGCTGATCAGCCTTGAGAGCTTCCGTCATGGTCTGTGCGCCTGTCGGCTCCACGCCGTAGACCGTCAGCGAAGGCCTCTTCGCCTTCAGGGCTGCCGCCACGCCGGACATGAAGCCGCCGCCGCCGATGGAGACGAACACATGGGTCAGATCGGGAATATCCTCGAGGAATTCGACGCCGAGCGTGCCGTGCCCGGCAATGATGGCGGGATCGTCATAGGGGTGGACGAAGAGCCGCCCCTGGCGCTGGTAATCCTCGGCCTTGGCGAAGGCTTCCGCCGCATCGTCGCAGAGCTCTACGCGGGCGCCGAACTTCGTGGTCAGGTCGATGTTGAACCGGGCTGCCGTCTTGGGCATCAAAACCAGGGCGTCGAGCCCGAGAGTTCCAGCCACACGAGCGACCGCGATGGCATGATTGCCGCCCGAGACTGTGACGAGGCCACGACTGCGCTCCTCGTCGCTCAAGGTCAGGACTTTGTTGAAGACACCTCGGACCTTGAACGAGCCCGCAAGCTGAAGCGCCTCCATCTTCAACGCGGTGCGCCGCCCGAGCCGGGCGGAAACATCGGCGCTTTCATAAGCCGGGGTGCGCCTGACCCGTCCCGCGATACGGCTGCGGGCAGCTTCGATGTCGGAAAGCGTCACGTCGAATGCGGTCATGAGTGTATCCGTGGGGCGGCGTTCGAGATGCGAACGGATGAACGGGCAGGGCGGGCGACGGGATCATGCGAGCGCCGCCGTTGCTTCGTCAACGGGCGCTGATTGAAATAATCGCCGATAAAAACCGGCTTGACCGCAGGCTCGATAGGATCGGATGCTTACGGCTCACCCAAGGAGATGTGCCGAATGTCCCTGTCACCTCGCGAGATGCTCGCGCGTCTGGTTGCCTTCCCGAGCGTTTCGACCAGCAGCAATCTCGATATCATTCATTTCTGTCGGGACTGGCTCAACAGCCATGGCGTCGAAAGTCATCTGGTCATGAGCCCGGAAGGGGACAAGGCGAACCTCCACGCGACCATCGGACCGCGGGTCGAAGGTGGGATCGTCCTTTCCGGTCATACGGATGTGGTGCCGGTGGAAGGGCAGAACTGGTCCACCGATCCCTGGACGCTGACGGAGAAGAGCGGTCGGCTGTACGGTCGCGGCGCGACCGACATGAAAGGTTTCGACGCGCTCGTTCTGGCGCTCGTCCCCGACATGGTGGCAGCACCTCTCAAGCGGCCCATTCACATCGCCTTGTCCTACGACGAGGAGATCGCATGCCGGGGCGCGCCGTCGATGGTGAAGGCGATGGCGGAGAGGATCCCGACGCCCTCCGCCGTGATCGTCGGCGAGCCCACCCGCCATGCGGTTGTGACGGGGCACAAAGCATCCGTACAGCTACGCACGCAGGTGACGGGATATGCCGTCCATTCCAGCCGCATCGATCAAGGCGTAAGCGCCGTCATGAACGCGGCGCGGCTGGTCACGTGGCATGAGGACGTGATGGAGGAGAACCGACGAAACGCGGATCCGGCGAATCCATTCGAGCCGCCTTACACGACGCTGCATTGCGGCATGATGGCAGGCGGCAATGCAGCCAACGTGGTCTCGTCCTCTGCGTGGTTCTTCAGCGACATTCGTGCAATCCCGACGGAAAGCCCTATGAATTATCTCGCTCGCTACGAGGCCTATATCCGCGAAGTCGTCGAACCGAGAATGAAGGCCATCGCGCCCGACACGGGCGTTGCCGTCGAACTTATCGCCGAGGTGCCGGGGCTCAGACCAGAAACGGACGGAGCGGCCGAGCGCCTGATGCGACGCCTGACCGGAGATAACGGAACCCATGTGGTGTCTTACGGCACGGAGGCGGGCCTGTTCCAACGGGTCGGCTGGTCGACGGTGGTCTGCGGACCCGGTGACATCGCGCAGGCTCATCAGCCGGATGAGTACATCGAGGTCAGCGAATTCCAGGCTGGCGAGGCGATCCTGCGCCGTCTGATCGGGGATCTCTGTGCCTAAATGCTGAGCAAGACAGTCCAAGTCAGGGCTAGACCGTCGGCCACTTTCCTGCCTAACTTCATGCCCGACGGAAGAAACAACGGACAATCCGGGCTTCCGACAAAAAGAACATCGCGCAAAGACGCGGGACCTCCAGAGGAGAAAGATACACTATGACGATCCGTTCGAAGCTTCTCGTCGCTGCCGTTGCGACGCTCATGGCCGGCGTTGCAGTTCCGGCGATGGCCGTGACACTGCGCTATGCCAACCAGGGCGATCTGAAATCGCTCGATCCCTACACAGTGAATGAGACGACCACCAACGCTCATCTCGGCCATGTCTATGAGGGGCTGACGAGACGCGGCAAGGATCTGGCCATTCAGCCCAGCCTCGCCGAGCGCTGGGAAATCAGTGAGGATGGCCTGACATGGCGGCTCTTCCTGCGTAAAAATGTGAAGTTTCACAACGGCAATCCCTTCACTGCCGACGATGTGATCTTCTCGGCCAATCGGGTGCGCGCACAGGGCTCCAATTTCCAGACCCGGGTGCCGACCAATTCGGAATGGGTGAAGGTCGACGACTACACCGTCGACGTGAAGCTCAAGTCCCCCAACCCGATCCTGAACTCCCAGTGGGATACTTGGTACATCCTCGATAAAGAATGGGCCGAGGCGAACAATGCCGTATCGCCGACACCTGCAGCGGCAACGACTCCGAGCTATGCGTCGCTCAATGCCAACGGCACGGGACCATTCAAGATCGAGAGCCATCAGCCGGGCGTCAAGACCGTCTTCAAAGCCAACAAGGACTGGTGGGACAAGGCCGCACACAACCTCGACGAGATCGTCTTCACCCCGATTGGCTCCGACGCCACGCGCGTCGCCGCACTGCTCTCCGGCGAAGTGGACGTGATCGAACCCGTTCCGCTGCAGGATATCCAGCGGGTCAACAGCAGCTCCAACGCAAAAGTGCTGTCCGGGCCCGAACTGCGCACGATCTTCCTCGGTATGGACCAGACGCGCGACGAACTGCTGTTCTCGAACGTCAAAGGTAAGAACCCGTTCAAGGACAAGCGCGTCCGCGAGGCCTTCTACAAAGCCATCGACATCGAGACCATCAAATCCCGCGTCATGCGCGGCATGTCGACGCCTTCCGCGCTCATGATCGCTCCGGAACTCTTCACGTATTCGAAGGATTTCGTGCGTCCGAAGTACGATCTCGAAGGTGCCAAGAAGCTGCTCGCGGATGCAGGTTACCCGAATGGTTTCGAAATCGGCATGGACTGCCCGAACGACCGCTATGTCAACGACGAGGCGATCTGCCAAGCCGTGGTCAGCATGCTGGCCCGCGCGGGGGTCAAGGTAAACCTGATGGCACAACCGAAGGCTCAGTACTTCGGAAAGGTGCTGAAATCCGGCAACTACAATACCTCCTTCTATCTGCTTGGATGGACGCCGGGCACGTTCGACAGCCATAACGTGCTGTTCGACATCGAAGGTTGCCGCGACAACCCGCAATCGTCCCGTGGCGAGTCGAACCTCGGCAACTTCTGCAACAAGAAGCACGACGAGCTGGCGGACAAGATCCTGGTCGAGAGCAACAAGGAGAAGCGCGATCAGATGATCAAGGAGGCCTTCCAGATCACCTTCGACGAATATGGCTACATCCCACTGCATCAGCAGGCACTGGCCTGGGGTGTTTCCAACAAGGTGAAGCTCACCCAGCGCGCCGACAACTCGGTGCTGCTCTACTGGGCCACGAAAGAGTAGTGCGCGCCTGATCGCTCGTCCCGGGCAGAATGCTGCCCGGGACAATTCATTGAAAGGTCTCAGGTGAAGTTTTTACCGGAGCCGGTGCGATCAAGAGATTTTATAGATGTTCGCTTTCATCATCCGACGTGCCCTTCAGGCCATCGGTGTCCTATTCGCCGTCGGGATCATTTCGTTTGCGATGTTCCGCTTTGCAGGCGATCCGGTTAACCAGATCGTTTCGCTGGACACATCGGCCGCGCAGCGGGAGGAGGTCCGGCGCTCCCTCGGACTTGACGATCCCGTTCCCTTGCAGTTCGTGCGCTATCTCACCAAGGCTGCTCAGGGCGATTTCGGCGTATCCTATCAGTTCCGTCAGCCTGTGGCGGATCTCTTGGCCGAGCGCATGCCGGCAACCCTCGAACTGGCATTGTGCGCCACCTTGTTCGCCACCGGATTCGGCGTGCTGATGGGCGTCTATTCCGGATTGAAACGGGACAGCTTTCTGGCAAAAGTGTTCCAGACGGTCTCGCTCGTCGGCATCTCGCTTCCGACCTTCCTGATCGGCATTCTGCTGATCTACCTTTTCTCCGTCACCCTCGGATGGCTGCCGTCTTATGGACGGGGCGATACCGTGCGGATCGGCTGGTGGACGACGGGGCTTCTCACCTTGTCTGGCCTGAAGGCGCTGGTCATGCCCTCGATCACGCTAGGCCTGTTCCAGATGACACTGATCATGCGCATTGTCCGGGCCGAGATGCTGGAAGTGCTGCGCACCGATTACATCAAGTTCGCGCGGGCGAGGGGGCTGACGACCCGGGCGATACATTTCGGACATGCGCTCAAGAACACCCTGGTGCCGGTCATCACCATCGTCGGGCTGCAATTCGGCTCGGTGATCGCCTTCGCGATCATCACGGAGACCGTGTTCCAGTGGCCGGGCATGGGTCTGTTGTTCGTTCAGGCCGTGCAGAATGTCGATATCCCGATCATGGCGGCCTACCTCATGCTCGTGGCGCTGATCTTCGTGGCGATCAATCTCGCGGTCGATATTCTCTACACCATCGTCGATCCTCGCCTGAGGACGTCGATCCGGCAGCCGGCCTGAGGAGGCAGAGATGGCGGAAGCAATTCAAGCGGCGCCCGCGCCTCAGTCCCAACCCACCACTTGGGCAGGCCGTTTTCTCGACAGCGATATCTGGGCGAGCTTCAAACGGTCCAAGCTGACGATGGTGGCAGCCTTCGTGACGGTGCTGTTCATGGCGGCCGCTATTGTCGCCGGTCTCGCGCCGCAGGATCCTTTCGATCCGGCGCAGCTCGACCTGTTGAACAGCCGGTTGCCGCCGCTCTGGGACGCGGAAGGGCAGGCGCCGTTCCTGCTCGGCACCGACGAGCAGGGCCGTGACGTCTTCTCGGCCATCCTCTACGGCTTGCGTATCTCGCTCGCCGTCGGTTTCTTGGGCGTCGCCTTCTCGGCCACCCTCGGCATCGCGCTCGGCCTCATCGCGGGTTATGTGGGCGGCACCACCGATGCGGTCATCATGCGCATCGCCGACGTGCAGCTCACGTTCCCGGCGATCCTGATCGCGCTTCTGGTCGATGGCGTCGTGAAATCGGTGCTCGGAGGCCAGCTCGACGGCGTGACGACGCTATCCGTGCTTGTCTTCTCCATCGGTCTGAGCTTCTGGGTGCAATATGCCCGCACCGTGCGCGGCTCGGTAATGGTTGAGAAGAACAAGGACTACATCGCCGCCGCAAAGCTCATCGGCCTGCCGGCACCGGTGATCATGTTCCGGCATGTCCTGCCCAATGTACTCGGTCCGGTGCTCGTCATCGCAACCATCAACCTCGCCCTCGCGATCATCACGGAGGCGACCCTGTCCTTCCTCGGCACCGGCATGCCGGAAACCATGCCGTCGCTCGGCACCCTCATCCGCATCGGCAACAACTACCTGTTCTCCGGCGAGTGGTGGATCATCGCCTTCCCGGGTGTCACCCTCGCACTGCTGGTGCTCGCCATCAACCTCCTGGGCGATTGGCTGCGCGATGCACTCAATCCGAAGCTGCGATGAGAGGATCGCTCATGATTCAACCTGTCCTCTCCGTCCGCGACCTGCGTGTCGAGTTCGTCACGCGGCGCGGAATCCTGAAAGCCATCGACGGCATTTCCTTCGACATCGCCAAGGGCGAGGTCCTCGGCGTCGTCGGTGAATCCGGCGCCGGCAAATCGGTGACGGGATCCGCCGTCATCGGCCTCATCGATCCGCCCGGGCGGATTGCCGGCGGTGAGGTCCTGCTGTCGGGGCTTCGCATCGACAACCTGCCGCCGGAAGAGATGCGCAAGGTGCGCGGCAAGCGCATCGGCATGATCTTCCAGGACCCGCTTACCAGCCTCAACCCGCTCTATCGAGTCAGCGAGCAATTGGTCGAGACCATCCGTACCCATACGAACCTCTCGGCGTCCGCCGCGAGGAAGCGCGCCATCGAGCTGCTGGCCGAAGTCGGCATTCCGGCGCCGGACAAGCGGATCGACAGTTACCCGCATGAGTTTTCCGGCGGCATGCGCCAGCGTGTGGTGATCGCGCTGGCTCTCTGCGCCGAGCCGGAGCTGATCATCGCCGACGAGCCGACGACGGCCCTCGACGTTTCGGTCCAAGCGCAAATCATCGCGTTGCTGAAGCGGCTCGGCCGCGAGCACGGCACGGCCATCATGCTGGTCACGCACGATATGGGCGTGATCGCCGAAACCGCCGACAGGGTCGCGGTCATGTATGCGGGCCGTATCGCGGAGATCGGACCCGTGCGCGAGGTCGTGCAGAACCCGCTTCATCCCTATGCCAAGGGCCTGATGGGTGCGATTCCGTCACTTGAGAGCGATGCGGATCGCCTTGTGCAGATTCCCGGCTCGATGCCGCGCCTCTCGGCCATTCCGCCCGGATGCGCCTTCAATCCGCGCTGCCCCTATGTGTTTGACCGCTGCCGGATCGAACGGCCCGAACCCGTCCAGCACAGCGAGCATCGCGTCGCCTGCCACCTCTACGATCAATCTTCCGTCCGGTCGGAGGCCGTCGCGTGATCGAGAATTCTTACGTCGAAGTCAAAGACCTGCGTCGCTTGTTCGACGTCTCCAAGCCCTGGCTCAATCGGGTTCTTGAGGGCGGCGAGAAGCAGTACCTGAAGGCGGTCGACGGCGTGTCCTTCGGCATCGCCAAGGGCGAGACCTTCGCTCTTGTCGGCGAGTCAGGCTCGGGCAAGTCGACGGTGGCCCGGATGGTCGTCGGCCTTCTGCCGCCTACGAGCGGGGAGGTGATGATCGACGGCGTCTCCATGTCGAGCAAGGCCGCTTCCGCCGAACGCCAGCGCCTGCGGCGGCGCATCCAGATGATCTTTCAGGATCCCTATGCCAGTCTCAATCCCCGCTGGCAGGTCGATCGCATCGTCGCCGAGCCGATCAGGGCCTTCAGCCTGATCGATAATGAAAAAGATATTGTCGCCCGGGTGGGCGAGCTCCTGTCGCTGGTCGGACTTCACCCAGCGGACGGACGGAAATATCCGCATGAATTCTCCGGCGGTCAGCGCCAGCGCATCGCCATCGCCCGTGCGCTCGCCTCGAATGCGGAATTTATCGTCTGTGACGAGCCGACCTCCGCGCTGGACGTGTCCGTGCAGGCGCAGATCCTGAACCTCATGCGCGACCTGCAGGATCGCCTGGGTCTGACCTATCTGTTCATCAGCCACAACCTCGCCGTGGTGCGCCACATGGCAAGTCGCATCGGGGTGATGTATCTCGGCCGCATTGTCGAGATTTCCAACGGCCGCGAGCTCTTTGCCCACCCGAAACATCCCTACACCCGCATGCTGTTGGATGCGGTACCGGACGTGGGCATGACGGGACGCCAGCGCATTCCCGTGCGCGGCGAGATCCCGAACCCCATCAATCCGCCGACCGGCTGCACCTTCAACCCGCGCTGCCCGTTCGCCAACGACCGGTGCCGAGCCGAGATACCGCCGCTGATCGGGGGAGTGGCCTGCCATGCGATTCATGAGGGGCGGCTGGCGGTGAATGCTGCGGCTTAGCCGACGCCGTGTCTCAAAGGCGAAATAGTTGACTCAGTCAACGATTTGGTGAATTCTGCTCGGTAGGGAGGCGGCTATGTCTCACATGCCGAATTTGCCGACGGACGAGCAGATCGAGAAGGTCAGGAGCTTCAACCGCTTCTATACCCGCCATATAGGCCTTCTGAACGAGGGACTCTTGGAGAGCCCATTCTCGCTCACGGAGGCGCGGGTGCTCTACGAACTGGCCCATCGTGACCCGGTGACGGCAGCCGAGCTGGGACGGGACCTTGGGCTTGACGCCGGTTATCTCAGTCGGCTTCTGAAACGGTTCGACGCCAAGGGTTTACTCCAGCGTATCCCATCGAGGGAGGACAAACGTCAGTTTCTCCTGTCTTTGACTGAGAACGGCCGCGCAGCGTTCGCGCCGCTGAACCGAGCGTCCGCTGTCCAGGTCGCGGCCATGCTTGCGGAACTCTCGCCGGGCGAGAGGGCGCACCTCGTCCAAGCCATGGCTAAAGTCCAGCGTCTGGTTGGAGATGGTCAGAAGTCTGATTTCTACAGCCTACGTCCTCACCGGATCGGAGACATCGGTTGGATCGCACACCGCCAAGGGCTGCTCTACGCCCAGGAATATGGCTGGGACGAAACCTTCGAAGCCTTGGTGGCGGAAATCGCCGCAGCCTTCGTCAAGAATTTCGATCCGCAATGGGAACGCTGCTGGATTGCGGAAAGAGATGGAGAGATCGTCGGCAGCGTCTTCCTCGTGCGCTCTTACGATGAGGTCGCGAAGCTGCGGCTGCTCTATGTTGAGCCTTCTGCCAGAGGATTAGGCCTCGGACGCCGGCTGGTCGATGAATGCATCGGCTTCGCCAGGGCGAAAGGCTACAAGGCGCTGACCCTGTGGACCAATGATGTGCTCGTGGCCGCATGCAAAATCTATCGAGCGGCGGGCTTTCAGCTGGTCAAGGAGGAGGCGCACCGTTCCTTCGGGAAGGACCTCGTTGGACAGATCTGGAAACTCGATCTGTGAGGCGCCGGGACGCGCTTGCCCTGATGGCGGCTGCCGCGACGGGCGTCCAGGTCGGAGCCGCCATGGTGGCGACGCGTTTCGTGGTTCAGGATATCGGCCCGGCGTCGCTGGCCTTCCTGCGCTATGCCATCGCCATGCTCTGCCTTGCTCCGCCTTTGCTGATGAGCGTGCGGGTTCGGTTCACCGTCCGCGACCTGTTTGTGGTCATGGGGCTTGGCATCGTGCAGTTCGGCATTCTGATCGCGCTTTTGAATCTCGGGCTTCAGCTCATTTCGTCCACCCGAGCGGCTCTCCTGTTCTCGACCTTTCCGTTGATGACGATGATCATCGCGGCGCTTCTCGGACGGGAAGACCTCAGCCGCACCAAAGTCGCCGGCGTCATGCTGACGATCATCGGCGTCGGCGTGGCTCTGGGCGAACGGCTGATTGTGCAAAGCGCAACCGGCGAATGGGCGGGGGCTCTCTTGGTGCTCGGCGCTGCCCTATGCGGCGCCATATGCTCGGTGCTGTATCGCCCCTATCTGGCCCGTTATCCGACCCTGCCCGTCGGCGCCTGGGCCATGCTGGCCTCGGTCATGTTCTTGGCCGCACCCGCCGGCATGGAAGGGCTCTTCACTGAACAACCGCGTCTTGGTTCATCGGGTTGGCTCGCCGTTCTGTTCATCGGCCTGTCGAGCGGGATCGGTTACGTTCTCTGGCTTTGGGCGCTCAAGCACACCACTCCGACGCGGGTCACGGTCTTCCTCTCCTTGAGCCCGATCACCGCGGCGTTGCTCGGTGTCTGGCTTCTCGGGGAGCCTCTCACGTTCGGCATTTTGCTCGGACTGGTCGGCGTCGTAGCCGGGCTTTGGCTTGCTACCAGAAAGGAGCCAGCTCCCAGGTTATGATAATGACCCGCCGTTAAGTGGCGTGACTCACTTCAAAATAAGCGCTCCCGGATAGAGATAGGATGTGAGCATCAACCTGCTCTGTGTAAGTTGAATGCGAATACAATATTATCATGGGTCAGTAAAACATCTGAGGTGTCCGAAACATATCCGTGCCGAGCTTGGCTATGACATAGCTTTGCTTTATATTTGTGCGACAATCACAACTCTGTGTGTTGGAATTACGTTTGGAAACGATCGGCGTCGAGTGCGTTTAGCCTCTGTCTTACGTGGCAAACGCCATTCTCAATCAACGCACTGGAGGCACTGATGAAGAAGCTCGCGATTTTCGCTGGCGCTGGATTTATGGTTCTTGGCGGCATGGGCGCCGCTCTGGCGCAGTCATCCCCGGCGATATCCGGAACGCCCGGCTCGCTCTTCCCGGAGGCTGCTCCGCATGAGATCCGCTACATCAACGGCGTGCCTTGCCGCACCGTTCTTGACCCGAGCAATCGTAGCTCGCGTATCCCGATCGCCTGTGCCGGTCAGGTGAGCGGCGTGGTGGCGCCGATGGGTGGTGAGGTCGTGACGACGGGCAGCATCGCTCCCGCACCGGTCGGTCCCATGATGGCAGCCCCCGTACCGATGGGCTCGCCCGACCCCTATGCGGCTCCGCATGAGATCCGCACCGTGAACGGCGTGCCGTGCCGTACGGTGCTGGACCCGAATACCCGGGACACCCGCATTCCGGTAGCCTGCGGCTACTAAGCACGCATTTGACGAATAAAGGCGCGGGCTGCAATGCCCGCGCTTTTTTGTATGAGGCGTCAAAAGAAAAGTCCCATGGCCCGTCCATAGAGGCCGTGGGGCTTTCGATGATTTGTGATCTGGATTTACTCGGCTGCCTGCCTCAGAGGCAGGAAGCCGATGGACTGACGCTGGGGCCCTTCCTGCTTGAGGGTGCGAACCATCTCTTCATATTCCCGCTCCATCTCTGGGGTCACGGATGGACGGGTTTCACGCAGGGCCTGTTCGAAATGGGCCATGGTCACGTGCGCCGCCTGAAGCGACTCTCTCAAGGCGAGGAGGCCCGCGCGGCGGGTGAGATCCTCGAGGTCCGCCCCGGTAAAGCGGCTTGTCCGCTCGGCAATGGCATCGAGATCCACGTCCGGGCCGAGCGGCATATCCTTAGTGTGGATGCCCAGGATATGGCGGCGTCCCTGCGCATCGGGGACCGGCACATAGATCAACTCGTCGAAGCGGCCCGGCCGGAGCAGGGCAGGGTCGATGAGATTTGGTCTGTTCGTGGCCGCCATGACGACGACGCCCTGCAGTTCCTCGAGGCCGTCCATTTCAGCGAGGATCGTGTTGACGACCCGCTCCGTCACGGCAGGCTCGCCCAGCCCGCCGCCCCGAATGGGTGCGAGGGAATCGATTTCGTCGATGAAGATGACGGTCGGAGCGACCTGGCGGGCCCGGGCGAAAAGGCGGGATACCTGCTGCTCGGATTCGCCATACCATTTCGAGAGAAGGTCCGAGGACTTGGTCGCCACGAAATTGGCCTGGGCTTCTCGGGCGACTGCTTTCGCCAGGAGTGTCTTGCCGGTGCCGGGAGGACCAAACAGAAGGAAGCCCTTGGCTGGGCGGATGCCGAGCCTGCGGAAGGATTCCGGGCTCTTGAGGGGCAATTCCACGCCTTCTCGCAGCCGGGTACGTGCCTCTTCGACGCCGCCGATATCGTCCCAGGTCACATTGGGTACCTGGATCATGATCTCCCGCAGGGCCGAGGGCTGAACACGCTTCATGGCATTCATGAAATCCTGCCGGGTGACCTGCAGGCTCTCGAGCACGTTCGACGGGATCCCGTCCCTGAGGTTGATCTCTGGCAGGATACGCCGCAGGGAATCCATGGCGGCCTCGCGGGCAAGGGCTGCCAGATCGGCCCCGACGAAGCCATAGGTCGTACGGGCGATGTCCGCCATGTTCACGTCCTCGGCCAGGGGCATGCCGCGGGTGTGAATGCCGAGGATCTCCCGACGTCCGGATTCGTCCGGAACGCCGATGACGATTTCCCGGTCGAAGCGGCCCGGACGACGAAGAGCCTCGTCGATTGCTTCGCGTCGGTTCGTCGCGCCGATCACGACGATGTTCTGGCGCGGTTCCAGGCCGTCCATGAGTGTCAGCAACTGGGCCACGATCCGTCGCTCGACCTCGCCCGTGACCTCCTCACGCTTGGGCGCGATGCTGTCGATCTCGTCGATGAAGATGATGGCCGGGGCGTTCTGCTGGGCTTCCTGAAAGACCTGCCGCAGCCGTTGCTCAGACTCGCCATAGTGGCTGCCCATGATCTCAGGGCCGGCGATGTGGAAAAACTGCGCCTCCGTCTCGTTGGCGACGGCCCGCGCCAGCCTCGTCTTGCCGGTGCCGGGAGGTCCGTAGAGCAGGACACCCTTTGGCGGATCGATACCGAGGCGCTGGAAGAGTTCCGGGTGCCGCAGCGGTAGTTCCACCATCTCGCGGACCTGATCGACCGTGTTGCCGAGGCCACCGATATCGTCATAGGTCACATCGGCGCGACGAGCCTCGCGCGGTTCCTCGAATTGTGGGCGCAGTTCGATTTCGGTCTCGGCCGTCACATGCACGATGCCGCGCGGCTGGGTCGAGACCACGACGAGGCGGATTTCCTGCAAGCCATAGGCCGGAATGTTGAGGAAGCCGCGCATTTCCTCAGGCAGCCGTTGCTCTGCCGAGCGTTGCGAATAGACGGAGGTGGAAATCACGTCGCCCGCCGTCAAGGGACGCTGGTAGAAGGTCCGTTTCAGGGCATCGCCAGAGCCTTGAAGGCGCAGTCCCTTTTGGGCCGGAGCAAGCACGACGCGGGTTGCCGGTCGTACCTCGGCCTTCTTCACCTCTACGTGATCGCCGCTGCTCACGCCCGCATTGACGCGCTGCAGTCCGTCGAGGCGGATAATGTTCAGGCCTTCATCCTCAGGGTAGGGGGTGACGGCGATGGCGGTGGTGTGTCGCTTGCCGATGATCTCGATGGCTTGGCCTTCCTGGATGCCGATCTCGGCGAGGGCCTGTCGGCTCATGCGCGCGAGGCCCCGGCCCGAGTCGTCCGGCCGGGCGTTCGCGACCTGAAGGCGTACACTCTGCCCATCGTCTGCCATTTCTGTCATCCCTTGTTCGAGCGATGCCGATGCGGTGACAGGTGAGGGGAGAGGCGTGCATAGTCAGGCTTCCCGCGTGCCACGCGCGTTCAGGCTTCGCGGGCGGCGAAACCGCAGGGCCAACGCCACATACCTGGAATTGTTGCAGGCAGCGCTCTGCTGAAACGACGCTATGAATTGACCCGATTCGAGGGTGCCCAGAGCTGCTTGAGAGCATCTTCCACCTCGACCTCTACGGGGGAGGAGGCGAGCAGGGTGGCTCTCGCGGGCATGAAGGGTGCAATCGTAGGCAGCCCCAAGGAGCCCTCGGCGCTCTTCTCTGAACCGTCATCCGCCGGTGCATCGATCAGCTCCCAGCTGTCGAACAGGTCCATGGAAGAGTGGCCGGGAAGGTCCGGGCCGAGATAGGGGATGATCTCGATCCACGGGCGACCATTTGGACGAGGAGTGACCTTGGTCACCCGCCCGAAGAAGTGCGTCAGCGGGCAACGGACGAAATCGCCGGGCGACGGCATGCGGGCTTTCTCGAATTCCAAAGCCGCTTCCGCCTCCTCAAGCTCGGTGCGAAGCTTGGCGACGCGGGTCTCCAGTTCCACGATACGCTTCGTGCAGGGGCTCCCATGCTCCTGTCTCAAAGTAGAAACCAACGACAAGCTCCCATCGGAACCGATATCCGCCACTGGAAACGCCCTCATGACGGCCCTCCTCTGATCCTTCAATTGTGGAGCGTCGCGCCCTGAGAGCAAGGCGCGCGAAAGACTCACATGGAACTCAACCTTGGCGCATGGGGGTTATAGAGAGAGGTAGCTTAAGAGTAGGAGGCGGCATGGATCGCGGTTGCCGCATACTGGTTCGGATCATGAGCATCATGGGCGGAATGATGCTCGCTTCCGCCGTTTTGGCTCAGGATCCCACACCGCCGCTGCCTCCGCCCAGACCCGATCGCCCGGTCGAGCCACTGCCGCCGCCGAGGCCGGATAATCCCGCCATATCGGAGCCCAGTGCGGAAACAGCACCGGATCGTGAAGCTCCTTCCGAACGGAAGGCCGATGCCAGAAGCGAGGCCGAAGATGCCTGTCTCCATCGCCTCACGCAGCTCGGGCTGCGCTTCGAGAGCCGCCCGCCCGTGAAGGAAAACGATTGCAGGATCGAGAACCCCGTCCTGGTCTCCTCATTGCCCAACGGCGTCACGGTCGTGCCCCCATCGCTGATGGGATGTCCCGTGGCCGAGAGCATCACACGTTGGATGAGCGAGTCGGTCGGGCCTGAGGCGGAGCGCCAGTTCCAGAGCGCGCCGACGAAACTTCTGATCGGTACATCCTATCAGTGCCGCGACCAGCGCAACGGAGCGAAACTGAGCGAGCATGCCTTCGGCAACGGCCTCGATGTCATGGGATTCGAATTTTCTAAGCGGCCTGCCCTAGCGATTGGCAGCCATGAGGAAAACTCGCCGGAAGCAACGTTCCAGTCGGCGATCCGGACGGCAGCCTGCCCGATCTTCAACACGGTGCTCGGACCGGGCTCGGATTCGGACCACGGGAACCACCTTCATCTCGATCTGCGCCAGCGCAAGGGCGACTACAGAATTTGCCAATAGTTGAGGGGAACAAGGGCACCGCCAGCGCCTTTTCTGTGCACGACATTGCCGGTGGAGTTCGTTCATGAGACGCGGTGCGTATGTTGCCCTTGGAATCGTATGTCTGCTCAGTCCTGCGGTTGCTGCACCTCAGAAATTGAACCTTGAATCCGTGAACAAGGCCGAGTGGTCAGCCGAGAGCAGCAAGAACAAGGAGATCGATCCGGCTCTCGTCAAAGCACAGGTTCTGCTTGACCGGGCGCGTTTCTCGCCCGGCGTCATCGACGGACATAGCGGCGAAAATCTACGCAACGCGATCAAGGCCTTCGAAGCGACGCACGATCTCAAATCCGACGGGGATCTCGACGAGGAATCCTGGGCCAAGCTCAAAGAGACCTCGTCCGATCCTGCCCTGATCGAGTACACGATCAAGGGCGAAGATATAAAAGGTCCCTTCGTTACCATTCCGGAGAAGATGGAAGATCAAGCTAAGCTCGATCATCTCGGCTATTCCAGCCCGGAAGAGCTTCTCGCCGAGAAGTTTCACATGGACATGGACCTGCTCAAGGCCCTGAACCCGGACAAATCCTTCGATAAGGCGGGGACGTCCATCCTCGTCGCCAATGTCGAGGCGAACCCATCGGATTCGGAGAAAGCCTCGAAGATCGAGATCGTGAAGAACGAGCATATGCTGCGTGTTCTGAACAAGGACGGAGCTGTGGTCGCCACCTATCCTGCCTCCGTCGGCAGCGAGGAAAAGCCGGCGCCCAGCGGATCGTTCAAGGTTCGCGCCGTGGCACCGAACCCGAACTACACGTACAATCCGGATTACGCGTTCAAGGGCGTCAAGACCAAGGAGAAGTTCGAGATCAAGCCTGGGCCGAACAATCCCGTCGGAAGCACCTGGATCGACCTTTCCATCGAATCCTACGGCATCCATGGGACACCCGAACCTGAGAAGGTCGGGAAAGCCTATTCCCACGGCTGCGTGAGATTGACGAACTGGGACGTGGACGCATTGTCCAAGTTGATCGAGAAGGGGACGCCGGTCGATTTCATCGATTGAAGCTTCACAGGCGAAAGGGCTTCATCGCAATGGCTTGGGCGGGCAGGACGGCCTGTTCAAGCTAAGCCTGGGCGATCGGTGCATCGACCGTGCAGATGACTCCTGACGGCGCGAATGTGATCTGCACTGCGCCGTTGAGATCGTGTGCCAAGCTTCGCTCGACCAAACGAGTGCCGAAGCCGCGTCGCTGCGGTGGCTCGACGATCGGCCCGCCACTTTCGGACCACGTGAGATGCAGACGCTTCTCATCGCTCTGCTTGACGAACCAGGAGACCTGGACTTCCCCGACCGCGTTCGAGAGAGCACCGTACTTTACGGCGTTGGTGGCCAGTTCCTGCAGGGCCATCGCGATTGCGAGCGCCATCCGCGGTGTCAGGCGAACATCTGGTCCTTGCAGATGCAGGCGGTTCTCGCGCTCATGGCGATAGGGAGCCATGGCTTCCCTGACGATCTCGATCAGGCCCGCTCCCTCCCAGTTTTCCCGCGTGAGCACGTCGTGGGCGCGGGACAGGGCAAGCAGGCGCGCTTCCATGGAGGAGCGGGCCGCTTCCGGATTGTCTGCGTTGCGAAGGGTCTGGGAAGCGATCGATTGAACCGTCGCCAGGGTGTTCTTCACCCGATGGTTCAACTCATTGATCAGAAGCTCACGATGTTCTTCGGCCTTCTTCCTTTCGGTGATGTCGACGGAGATGCCCGGAAACCTGACGGGCTGGCCGGCCGCTTTGTAGCAGCGCCCCTGCGCGAAAACCCAATGAACCTGTCCGTTCTTGTCGATCGTGCGGTACTCGGCAGCCAAAGTCTCGCCCGTTTCCAAGCTCCGTCGGATTTGTTCTTCGATCCGGCTGCGATCGTCCGGGTGAATGCCGCCTGTGAAATCGGCGATGGGGGCTCCCGCTGCCGCAGCCTCGGGGTCGACACCGTAAAGCGAGGCGAAGCGCTCGTCCGCATAGACGAGATCGGATTGGATATCCCAATCCCATGTTCCCACGACGCTTGCTGCATTCAGGGCAAGCTGGAGGCGTTCCTCGCTCTTGCGCAGGGCCGCCTCCGAGCGGAGCCGCTCGACCGCATCCCAGGTGCGCTCGGCGACATCCTCGATCAGCTTGACTTCACCGGGGCTCCAAAGCCGCGATTCCCAGTTGTGTACGTAGAGGGCTGCCACCATGCGTCCGCGCTTGATCAGACTGACCGTGACCACGGCCGAAAATTCAAGCGATGCAAAGGCGGCTAGGTGCTCAGGCGAGTTGGTGCGTGAGTCTGCGCCAGCATCATGGACGACAAGTGTTTCACCGCGCTTGAGGGCGCCGTGGATCTCGGGACCGAAGGCCGCGAGGTCATGGGTTCCTGTCTGAGGAGCAACGGATCCGTCCGTCCAGTTGTGCTCCGTCGTGAAGTAGCGGGCCGTCGCCTCGACCTCGCCGTAGCCGACGCGGCTCGCATTGAGATGCCGACCGAGCATTTCCTGTGCAGCGGTGATCACCTCGATGGGCTCGTTCAAACCGCGCAGGCGGTCGCTCAGGCGGACGAGAAACTCGAGACGACGTTCGCTGAGAACCTTCGCAGTTGTATCATGGACGATGCAGAGAACGCCGCCGACACCGCCCGTCTCTTCATGAATGGGGCTGTAGGAAAAGGTCCACCATGTCTGTTCCGGGTATCCATTACGCTCGAGGGTAATGGGCAGGTCTTCGAAGTAGCTGGCTTGCCCGAGAAGTGCCCGTTCGGCAATTGGGCCGACCGTCTCCCAGGCTTCAGCCCACACGTCGCGAAAGCTCCGCCCCAAGGCGTCCGATTTTGAACCCAGGACGGGCGCATAGGCATCGTTGTAGAAGCTCGTCAGCTCCTGTCCCCACAGCATGTAGGTGGGGAACTTCGAGTGGAGCATGATGCTCACGGCGGTGCGCAGGGAATGTGGCCAGGTCTCGATACCACCGACAGGGGTGGCCGTCCAATCATGATGGCGAATGCGCTCACCCATAGCCCCGCCATGTGCGAGGAAGTCAGGTCCAGGTTTTACACGCTCCTGCATCAGGTGGGCTCGCTCAGCACGCAGATAAAGACAATGTTCATAGACGATAAGAGGTTCGGCAGGAGCCTTTGAAGTCCATAGCCCACATATGAAAGGGTGTCCTGCTTTTTCCAGAGCTTGGCTTGCGCTCTGTGGTGCCGCGGAACCGCGCCGGGAAATGTGCCTGCTGTCCCATTTGACACGTTTCGCTTCGGGCCTTTAGCTTTGTGGCAGCCGGTTGAGAGCAGGGAAGAGCAGAGATCTGCACCACTGGCTGCAATTTCCGGTAAGCGATGAGGTCGATGTGACGAAGCTGATTGGTATCTCGGGAAGTCTGCGCCAAGCATCGTACAACTCCGCGCTGCTGCGGAACGCGGCGGGGCTGATGCCTGAGAATGCGGAACTCGTCATCGAAACGATCCGAGGGATCCCGCTTTATGATGCCGATGTCGAGGTCAACGAGGGCATTCCGCAGCGAGTCACGGAGCTGAAGGACGCCGTCGCGGCTGCAGACGGCCTGCTCCTCGTGACCCCGGAATACAACAATTCCATTCCCGGCGTGTTCAAGAACGCCATAGACTGGCTCTCGCGGCCGGATTCGGACATCAAGCGTGTCTTCGGCGGCAAGCCGGTGGCCGTCATCGGCGCTTCGCCGGGCGGGTTCGGGACCATTCTGTCCCAGAATGCGTGGCTTCCGGTCCTGCGGACGCTCAGGACCGATTTCTGGGCCGGTGGCCGCCTGATGGTGTCGCGGGCACAGACCGTCTTCAACCAGGATGGCACGTTCACGGATCAGAAGATCGAGGAGCAGTTGCGCCAATATCTGGCGGGCTTCACCGCCTATGTCCGGTTGGTCCGCCAGACCGCACCCTGATCTCAATCCTCGTCACGGTGCCGGAACGGGCTAGACTCCGACAACTCTTCGGCGGCCTCGGATACATAGAGACGTTCCTGCTCCAGATAATCCTGCACAGCCCGGCGCAGGGACGAATCTGCGATGTCGTGCGCGGATGACGTGATCACGGGCCTGTAGCCGCGGGCGAGCTTGTGCTCTCCCTGTGCACCGGCTTCGACCCGGTCGAGGCCTCGGGTGATGGCGAATTCGATGGCCTGATAGTAGCAGACCTCGAAATGCAGGAAGGGATGGTCCTCGATGCAGCCCCAGTTGCGGCCATAGAGGCGCTTGTCTCCGATGAAGTTGATCGCGCCGGCGATGTAGCGCCCGTTCCGCTTGGCCATGACGAGCAGGACCCGGTCGGCCATACGCTCGCCGATGAGGGAGAAGAAGCGCCGGTTGAGATAAGGGCGGCCCCATTTGC
This sequence comes from Microvirga sp. 2MCAF35, assembly GCF_052115545.1. Taxonomy (NCBI): domain Bacteria; kingdom Pseudomonadati; phylum Pseudomonadota; class Alphaproteobacteria; order Hyphomicrobiales; family Methylobacteriaceae; genus Microvirga; species Microvirga sp. 2MCAF35. The sequence goes on along the minus strand of NZ_JBFRGW010000011.1, from coordinate 66,050 downwards.
GCGAGCCCGTGTCCATGTAGAACGCGAAGAATGCGTCCCAATGGGCTTCGGTGATCTCGCGACCCGTCACCCATTCGATCGATATGTCATTCGCCAAGGCATCGCGCCGCTCGCGCCGGATGGCCTTGCGCTTGCGCGAGGCCAAAGCCGCAAGGAAATCCTCGAAGGTGCCATAACGATCGTTGAACCAGTGGAACTGCTGATCGTCCCGTCGCAGGAACTTCTCCGCCGTCAATGCCTCGAGATCCGACTCCTGGAGGAAGGTCGCGTGGATGGAGGACGCGCCCGTCTGCTCCCGCAGGGCACGTAAGCCCCCGATCAGGTAGGAGCGGATCTCCCTCGCCCGAGGGCCGTTCGGGACGAGAAGGCGGGGGCCGGTGACCGGCGTGAACGGCACCGCGACCTGGAGCTTCGGGTAATAATGTCCGCCCGCGCGGGTATAGGCATCCGCCCAGGAGTGATCGAACACGTATTCGCCCATGGAATGCGACTTGAGATAACAGGGGGCGGCGCCGAGAAGTTTTCCTGCCTCATCCTCGAACAGGACATGGAGAGGGGCCCAGCCCGTCTTCGCCCCCACGCAGCCGGAATCCTCCAGCGCGGACAGGAAAGCATGCGATACGAACGGGTTGAACGGATCGTCGTCAGCAGAGCCCGTCCCAAGGGCGCAAGCGTCCCAGTCGACGGCGGCAACCGCACTGAGACCTTGGGCAATTTTGACCTGGATCGTCACTGGGTGGAAGGATCTCGCCTTTGCGAAATAAGAGCTAAGCGTTTGGCGGGATCCTTGCAACCAATGCGGCAAAGCGTCAGGGGATGAACCCTTCGAAGACCATCTGGTCCGCGTGCTTCTCGGCGCGGGCCCGATCCTCCGGTGTCCTCACCGTCCAGGTCATGACGGGCAGGTGCCCCAGGATCCGGCTCAGGTGGGTCGAAGCGCAGGGGATGTCCTTCACGCGCCAGGACAGGAAGTGAGGCTGCGTTTCGGAGAAATGCAGCAGGTTCGCCATCCGGTGCTTTTGCTCGGGGGACAGGAAATTGTCCGACTTGGAAGCGTATTCCAGCTCCCCGATGAAGCCGCGGGTGATGGTCGGCGCGTTCTCGCGAAGATAGGCGACGATGTCGGGATCGAACGACTTCACGACAAACGGGCCGCTATAGTCCGCCAGAACCTCGATGACCCGTTTGGTGAGCCGCATGTCGCCGTTGAACTTGCTCTTGATCTCGATGACCAGGGGCGTGCGTCCGGCAATCTTGCCGAGATAGTCCTTGAACGACGGAATCTTGTCTCCGCCGATGGTGCCGGAGATGCCGATCCCGGTCAGCACGGAGAGATTCCGCTCGGCCACCAGCCCGGTTTCGCCGGTGAGGCGATCGAGGTCGAAATCGTGGAAGACGATTGCCTCGTTGTCGGCGGTCAGCTGAACGTCGAGCTCGATGGGGAACCCCCGGGCGATGGCGGCTTCCGCGGCCGAGACCGTGTTCTCGATGATGCCATTGGCTTTGTTGTGGAGGCCGCGATGGGCGATGGGCTTCGCGACGAGCCAGCTCGGGGTGCTCATTGGACTTCGAACATTCCTTCGACTTCGACACAGGCATCGAGGGGCAGTTCCGCGACCCCGATGGTGGAGCGGGCATGGCGGCCCGCATCGCCCAGCACCTGGACCATCAGGTCGGAAGCGCCGTTCATGACGGGGGCGAGGGCTGCGAAAGTCGGAACCGCATTGATGAAGCCGCCGAGGCGGACGCAGCGCGTGACCTTATCGAGATCTCCGACGGCAGCCTTCAGCTGGGCCAGCAGGTTGATGGCGCACAGACGTGCCGCTTCCTGGCCGACTTCGGGCGAGATTTCCGCACCGAGCTTGCCCTTGTGGGCGTCGGCGAGCTTGCCGTCGAGGCCGAGGCAGAGCTGCCCGGAAATGACGATCAGATTTCCGGTCCGCACGAATGGGACATAGTTCGCGACCGGCGCTGCCGGTGTCGGGAGATTGATACCTAATTCCTGAATTTTCTTATCGACTGCGCTCATGGAAGCCTCGTTCCGTGACATCATTCGGACGGATTAGTGGCGGATGAGCCGTAAGGACGCAAGCGGGAACATTGCCCTGTCCGCAAGAGGGTCCTATCTTGGCTGCCATGAAATCGGGAGTAGACATGCGGTTCCTCGTTGTAGCCTCGGGGTTGTCCATCGCTTTGCTGATGCCGGCTTCTGCAGAAACGGCAAAATCGTCCGTTCAATTGGTGCCTCATAGAGCCGTCTATGATCTCACCCTTCTGCGGGCCGGCAATTCCAATGGTGTCGAGAATGCGAGAGGGCGCATTGCCATGGAATTCGGCGGTGATGCCTGCGACGGCTACACCCTCAAATACCGTCAGGTTACCGTCCTCAACAGCAGCGAGACCGGCTCGAACACTGTCGATATCCAGACCGCGACCTATGAGACGGGCGACGGCCGTTCGATGCATTTCAAATCCACGTCGTTCCGCCAGGGCATGATCAAGGACGGCGAGGTCGACGGCGATGCCAAGCTTAACCCTCAGGGCGGCCTCAACGTCGATCTCAAGCAACCGAAGAGAAAGGCCTTCGAGGCAAAGGGCGAGACGGTGTTCCCGACCGAGCACCTCAAGCGACTGATCGAGGCGGGACGGCGCGGGGACAGCACTCTGTCCGTGAAGGTTTATGACGGGTCCAACAAGGGCGACAAGGTTTACGACACCCTCGGCTTGATCGGCCGCAAGATCGAGGCGGGCACCGCAACGGCGTCTCTCGAGGACGTCGCCCAGGGCGAAAAGCTCGCCTCGGTCGCGCGCTGGCCCGTGACCATCAGCTACTTCGAGGAAGGCAAGGCCGACCGGACGCCGGTCTATACCATCTCGTTCGAGCTCTACGAGAACGGCGTCAGTCGCAACCTGAAGCTCGATTACGGGGATTTCGCCTTGAAGGGCGACCTGAAGAGACTGGACGTGCAGACGCCGAGCGCCTGTCAGCACTAAAGCATCGGACTCAAAAGTGGACTTGCACTTTTGGGATCGGATCCGATGCTTCCTCTTTCAAAATGAGAGCATCGTACGGAAAACCGGGTCCACTTTTCCGTACGATGCTCTAGGTTTTACGCAGCACAATGCCCTTCAGGACCACGTTGGTGCCGAACTTGTCGCGGAGCTTGTCGATAGCGGCTTCCATATGGGCCTGCCGCACCACGCTCTGATCCGCCAGATCGCCTTTGTCTGCATCGGCGGAATCGCAGAGATCGGCCGCACCGATGCCGATCAGGCGGAAGGCCGTGCCGTCGCAGGAGGCTTTGAGGAGTTGCCGTGCCGGATCGAACAGGCGGGCGGCGAGTTGGGTCGGCGCCAGACCTGACCGGGTGCGTGTCAGAAGCCGGAAATCCTTGTCCTTGAGTTTCAGGGTCACGCTCCGTCCGGCGAGGCCGGCGGCCTTGAGGCGGCGCGAGACCTTTTCCGAGAGCCGCCAGAGGATCGGCTCCAGATCCTCGAATGAGCGCAGATCCGTCTCGAAGGTGGTTTCCGCCGAGACGCTCTTCGTCTCCCGCTCCGGGTTGACGGTGCGGCGATCCTCTCCCCAGGCCAGCCGGGAGAGGCGGTGCGAGTCGCGGCCTAGGGCCTCGAACAGGGTCTTGAGCGGCACGTCGCGCAGATGGGCGATCTGCGTCACGCCCACCTTGGCGAGCCTTGCCTGGGCAGAGGCGCCGATCCCCGGGATGATCCCGACCGGCTTGTCGGCAAGGAAATCCGCCGCCTCCTCGCGACCGATGATGGAGAACCCTCGCGGCTTCTGGAGGTCCGAGGCGATCTTGGCCAGGAACTTGTTGTAGGAAAGCCCGACGGAGATGCTGATCCCGATTTCCGTCTCCACTTTACGGGCGAAGCGGGCGAGGGTGAGAGCGGGGCTTCCGTGATGCAGCCGTTCCGTTCCCGTCAGGTCGAGAAAGGCCTCGTCGATGGACACGGGCTCCACCAGCGGAGTCAGCTCCCGCATGAGCTGGCGCACCTCGCGCCCGGCCTTACTGTACTTTTCCCCGTTGGGCTTGATCACCGTGGCGTGGGGGCAAAGCTTGAGCGCCTGGAACATGGGCATGGCTGAGCGCACGCCATAGGTGCGCGCCACGTAGCAGGCCGTGGACACGACCCCTCGCTTGCCTCCGCCGATTATGACGGGCTTGTCGGCGAGGCTGGGGTCGTCCCGCTTTTCCACAGCCGCAAAGAAGGCATCGCAATCCACATGGGCGATGGTGAGGCTGTCCCGCTCTTTGTGCCTGAGAAGGCGAGGGGAGCCGCAGACCGCGCATCGTTCCGCCAGTGGTCTGGCGGAAAGCGTCAGGCAGTCACGGCAGAAGGGCGCTTCGCTCATCGATGGTGGGATTATTCGAATTCGGAGGGGGAGAGGGTCCAATGGGCCTGCACGATGTGCTCCGGCTTGGTATTCATCTCCTTGGCGAGCGCGATCAGCAGCGGCTCGTCCGAGACGACGTAATCGAGGATTCCGGCAAAGAAGCCGGGGGAGGTGGCGGCCGAGCGGATGGTGTCGGGCCTCAGGCCGGACACCGCCAGAAAGCGGCCGAGGCGCTCCTCGTCGCCCATGAGGAAGGAAAAAGCCCCGAGTGCGACATTTTCGGCCTCCTCGCGGGTAACCCTTTTTAAGGGAGTGTTCATGCTGTCAATTTGCATTTCATCAATAGGTTTGCACCTAACTATACCATCAAATGAACCATTGGGCCGGTGAAGTACATCCGGAGCCCCGGGGAAAGCGGCCATGAAGAAGACTGTGCTCATCGTTGAGGACAACGAACTCAACATGAAGCTCTTCAACGACCTCCTCGAAGCCCATGGCTATGCGACCTTGAAGACCAGTCATGGGATCGAGGCCATGGAGCTTGCCAGGGCTCACAGGCCGGACCTGATCCTCATGGACATCCAGTTGCCCGAGGTTTCCGGCTTGGAAGTGACCCGCTGGCTCAAGGCCGACGACGAGTTGAAGTCGATTCCCGTGATCGCCATCACGGCATTTGCCATGAAAGGCGATGAGGAGCGGATCAGGGAGGGGGGCTGCGAGGCATATATGTCCAAGCCGATCTCCGTTTCCAAGTTCATAGCAACGGTAAAGACGTACCTGGAGGCGGACTGAATTACGTCTCAACTGGGCCGAATCCATGGCAGGGCAACGCCCAAGCTTCAAAAACCCAGGTCATCTCTTTGAGATGTCTTGGCTTTAACTTTTTTGGGAAAATGCCGCTTTTTGGCCACAGAGGAGCTTGCATCGCTCCATGTTTCCTATACGTTCAGCCTAAATTTCCGCACTGAGCGGAAGAAATGCCCTACGGATGCTCAGGTCCGCCGCATCTCCTGGGACTTCGTGGGCTCGGCCAGCCTGGGGCAGATCGTTGCCTCCTCAACGCTGCTCCCGGCTGGCCACCAATTCCTTCAACTTGCACCCTATTTCAGGCGCCGAAAGGTGCCTTTTATTTTGAGGATTCGAGTCCGGTTGCAGACAATTTGACCGGGCGCCGGCCGAATCACGCTGGACTTCTACTTTATCCAAGCTTGGCGGTGAGAAAACATCTCCTTAGGGAAGGGCAGGTTTCCAGTTCGATCTGGGATGCGGTTGAAAGTTCGCGCTGCTAACCTGGACGAAACTGAACTAACGGGATGAGGGATCATGGATCATCGCACACCTTCGCTGCCGCCTAAGACGGCGCTGACCCGCTTCTCGGTAGCCCCCTTGTCGACGATGACACGGCGTCTCGCGGATGTCGCTTCAGGGCGTGCCCCCGCCGATCTGGTGATTACGGGTGCCCGGGTCCTTTCGACGTATAGTGAGCGCATTGCGCCCGAGCGGGAGATCTGGATCTCAGGCGGGCGGATCGCCGCCGTAAAGCCTGCGGGAACCTACCGACAGGTCAATGGCGCGCCTGGACGGGTCTATGACGCGAAGGGTGGCATCGTCGCGCCTGGCCTCGTGGATCCGCACATTCATATCGAGAGCAGCATGATCACGGCCTGCGCCTATGCGGAGGCGGCTCTGCTCAACGGCACGACGACGATCTTCTGCGACAGCCATGAGATCGGCAACGTGATGGATGCAGCCGGCATTGAGCTGATGCTGGAGGATGCCCGCCACGCGCCGCTATCGATCTTTCTGACGGTGCCGAGCACGGTACCCGCCACCTCGCCGGACTTGGAAACGGCAGGAGGCGATCTCACGCCCGACAAGATCGCGGCTCTGTTCGACCGCTGGCCGGAGGCGGCGGCGCTCGGCGAGAAGATGGACTTCGTCCCCGTTACCATGGGTGACGAGCGCAGCCACGCGATTCTCGCCGCTGCCCTGGAACGCGGCAAGCCGGTCTCCGGGCACATCTACGGCCGTGAGTTCGTGGCCGCCTATGCGGCGAGCGGCGTCACGGACACCCATGAGGCCATTGACCGGGACATCGCCGACGACCTGCTCGATGCGGGGGTGTGGATCTTCCTGCGCGGCGGCCCGCCGACGACCCCGTGGCATTCGCTGCCCGAAGCGATCAAGACGATCACGGAGCTGGGCTCCTCGCATAAGCGCATCTGCGTCTGCACCGATGACCGCGATGCGGACGATCTCATGATGTTCGGCATGGATTGGGTGACGCGCGAAGCCCGTCGCGCCGGCATGAGCCGCGAACAGGCGTGGAGCATGGGCTCGCTCCATCCGGCCACACGTTTCGGCATGGAGGGGGAGATCGGCGGGCTCGGCGGCGGCCGCCGTGCCGATGTGGTGCTGCTGAACGACGAGCTCGAAGTGCAGAACACCTGGTATGGCGGCGAGTTGGTGGTCGAAGGCAGAAAGATCACGCCGGTGCTCGATCAGGCGCTTTCCAGTCGCTACCGCTATCCGGCCGAGGCCTATCGCACGGTCCATGTCTCGAAGCGGCCGACGCTCATTCCCGAGCTGCCAGCAGCGGCCTGCGAAGCCAACGTGATCCGTGTGGCGCTGCCCGGCATCGTGCTCTTTCACGACAAGGTCCAGCTGCAACCCGAGAAGGATTGGGACGCGCTGCTTTCCAGGAACGATCTCACCTTCGTGTCTGTCATCGAGCGCCATGGCCGCACCGACGGCGCAGGCATTGCCCATGGTCTCCTGAAGGATTTCGGCCTGAAGAGCGGGGCGGTCGCGAGCAGCGTCGGGCACGATTCCCACAACCTGATCGTGGCAGGAACGAACGAGGGGGACATGCAGGTGGCCCTCGATGCGATCATCGAGGCGCAAGGCGGTGTCTGCGTCGTGGATCAGGGCAAGGTCGTCGCCATGGTGCCGCTGCCCATCGCGGGCCTTCTTTCCGATAAGCGCGTCACGGAAGTGGCACAGGAGACGCGTGCCCTGAAGGCCGCATGGGAGAAGGCGGGCTGCAAGATCCCCTATATGGGGTTCAACCTCATCCCGCTCTCGGTCATCCCGGAGATCCGCATCACCGACAAGGGGCTGGTGCTCGTGCCGGAGATGGAGCTGGTGCCGCTCTACGAGGAATGATCGGTCAGGTGGCGGGCAGATCGGTTTCCCTGTCCGCCTCCGTCTGTCGAAGAGACAGCTCTTCGGTCCGCTCGAGAAGGTCGCCCAGATCTTGCCTGAACTGCTCGAATGCGAAGCCGAGGGCGAAGATCTGTCCAAAGGTCTTTCCGGGCAGCTCACGGATGAGTGTATCCGCCCTCAGCGCTTCCGCTTCGGTGCTGAAGGTATTCAAAGCCTCCTCGAAGGCAGCCGGTTCCGGAGGGGCCTTGCGCTGGTGGAGCGCCTCAGCCAGGTTCAGGAGAAAGCGTTGGATTTCCTCATGTAGGGCCATGAGCGAAGGGGCGAGCTTGTCCCGCGCTGGAGCAGGCAGGGGACTGGAAGAGGCGCGGCCGATCATCACGAGGTCGTGGCGGACCCGGTAGAGGGTGCGGATAAGCGGCTCCGGATCGGGTGCCTCGGTCAGGTGGCTCTTGCGCTCCCGTGTTGCCTCTTCGGCAGCCGCCTCGGCCTTTTTCAGGGCGGAACGGATCTGCGGATGGAGATTCTGGAGAGCAGACCGACCCTGGGGACTTGCCGTCAGCTCCGCGATGAAAACGGAGAATAGCTCAGCATTGAGGGACACGACCCTGGCGGCCGCGTCCGTCAGCAGAACATGCGCCCGCGCAGGCAGGATGAACAGCGAGACGACGACGCCGACGATATTGCCGAGCGTGATCTCCAGCACCCGATCGAACGCGGAGGCGAGGGGGCCGATGGCCTGTCCCGACGGAGGCAGGAGCATGATCAGCGAGGTGATGGGCGCTACCCGGAACGCAGGCTTGACCGCCGCCAGAAGCGCCAGAGGAAACAGAGCCACGACGATGGCAATTCCCAAACTCAAGGGCGAGTTGTGTGGAACGAAGGCGGCCACGAGGCCGCCAAAGACGGCCCCGGCCAATGTGCCGCTGAACCGTTCGATAGCGGCTTTGAGCGACGCGCCCACGCTCGCCTGCATCACGACCACGGCGGTGATCACGGCCCAATAGCCCTGCGGCAGATTCAGGATCTTCGTGACGATGTAGGCCAGCGTGCCCGCGATGGTGACCCGGAGCGCCAACTTCAATTCGGCCGAATGTGCTCCAAGGACGCTGCGTATCCGCGCGATCCACCCAGATGGTGCCATGCGATTCTCCGGGCGCAGAGCATAGAGGGTGGTAGGTGGAGCCTGCTCAGGAAAAGTCCGGTTACTCGCTCAGAAGCACGACCAGTTCCGAACCGCATTCCTCGCAGGTGCCGAGGCTGGGCGACGCGATCATCTGCGTCGTCCGGCATTCGGGGCAGCCCTTGAGCGCCATATGGAGCGACCCTTGCATCTGGTGTGCGCTTTGACGGAACGCCTCACTCACTTGGACGGCCTGCTCGAACATTGGCGCCTCCCATGGTGGCCCTCATGCTGCGCCTGTCGCGAGCCACCGTCAACCGAACATCCTGATGGCTAGGTCGGCTCCCTGTGCCCTGTCGGCACATCGTCTCCGTGTGTGTGACCAGGCTCGGGGCGACCGAGAAGAGGCCGAAGAGAACAAGCGGCCAAAAGACTTGGTCTGAAAAGCCGAGCAGGAAGGGCGATGCCGCAAGCAGGATCCCGCCAATTCCGTCGAGGATCAGGTGCAGGGACATGGGCAGAAGCTTGAGGATGCCGAGTTCATAAGCCGTAAGGGCAGAGTACAGGATGGCACCGGCGCCGAACACGATGGCAACCGATGTGGCTGCCGTCACATCGGCGAAGCCGAATACCTACGGCGTCGCGATGAGGGCGAAGCCCCAGAGATAGTCGATTGCACCGTGAAGGCTGGTGGGTAGAAAGCGCATGACAAGATCCCTGATGGCAAGCGATTGGCGCCAGCGTGCTTCGATACGTCCTGTTCCTTGCCGTCGTCGGCCTGGTTTGCGAGGAGGGCGGTCTGCGCTACTTCGCGAGGAGCGACAGGCGAAAGGCGGAACCGTGAATGGACAGAATTCGGTGGCAGCAGGACCAGGGGGCCGGCGTGCCGCTCAACCGCTATGTCGGTTTTGTCGGCCCCATCGAGGTCGGAAGCGTGGCCTATGACGGGAGCAACCGGTTCTGGATCTGGTCGACGCCGCTGCAGGAGGATGCCTGGGTTACGGTCCGACGGAACAGGCCGCCAAAGCCGCTCTGGAAGTCTGGCTCACGTCGTGGCTCGACAATTTCAAGTCCTTCTTCCAAGCCAACATCCATCCCCGATCGACCTGAAACAGGTGGTTCCGAAAGCCACCGTTGATGGCAGGAACAACGACGACCTTCGCCCTGTTGTCGCGCCGGAGGAGAGCCCGATGGGTCATATCGTTCTGCTGGGCGACAGCATCTTCGACAACGGGGCTTATGTGAGATCCGGCGAGCCGGATGTGGCAGCGCAGGTCCAAGCTAAATTGCCGGGCGGCTGGAAGGCCAGCTTGTGCGCGGTAGACGGCGCCGTCACGGCCGGGATCTTGTCCCAAATGGCCCGAGTTCCTGCCGACGCGACCCATCTGATCGTCAGCGCCGGAGGCAACGATGCCTTGTGCAACAGCGGGATATTGCAGGAGCCCGCCCGCTCCGTAGCAGAAGTGATGGCGAGGCTTGCGGACGTGCGGGACGAGTTTGCCCGCAACTATCGTGCCATGCTGGATGCCGTTCTGAGTCGACGCCTCCCAACGGCGGTCTGCACCATCTACGATGCCCGTTTCTCTGATCCGGAGGAGCATCGCCTGGTCGTCACGGCCCTGTCGATCTTCAACGATGTCATTACGCGGGAGGCCTTTGCACGACGACTCCACCTCATCGATCTGAGGCTCATCTGCGACGAGCAGGACGACTACGCCAATCCCATCGAACCCTCAGTCAAGGGCGGGGACAAGATCGCAGCCGTCATCGTCCAGGTTGTGGCGGATAATATGATCTTTCCACGTTCACAAGTTTACGCGAGATGAGGGGTACGATCCGAAGTCGAGGAGATTTTCGGCTCGGATGTCCATAAGAAGATGAACAAATTGTCAGAATTATACGGGATCGTTCAAGTAAAACCTTAAATATTCGGCCAAGCTCCGAACCGGACTTCACGTTCTGAATTGATCTACCAAGCATTTAGCTCCGTCACTTCTCAAGAGGTCGACCATGAAGAAGTTTGCTTTGGTGGCTGGCGCGGCGGTGATTACGATGGCCAGTGTCGGTAGCGCTCAGGCCCAGTACTGGCGCGGTGGCGGGTGGCATGGCGGTGGCTGGCGAGGCGGCTACTACCCCGGCTATTACCGTGGTGGCGGATGGAACAACGGCGGCGCTGTCGCCGCAGGTCTGGTCGGGGGGGCCATTCTTGGTGGTCTGCTGACTGCGGCCGCAACCCCGGCCTATTCCTATCCGGCTTATGGTTACCCGGCCTATGGCTACGGATATGGATACGGTTATCCGGCCGCTTACAGCTATCCGGCCTACAACTACCCTGCTTATGGATATTATTCTGCGCCCGTAACCCGTGTCGTCTACCAGCCGGCCCCAGCCTATCGGACCCGCGTGGTTTATCGTGAGCCGGTCTACAGGACGCGAGTCGTCTACAGCCAGCCTCGCGTCGCGACGCGGGTGGTTTATCGCAACCAAGCCCGCGTAGTCCGCCCGGTCCGACGCGATGTGGTGACCACAGGCTCCGTCAGCCGTCGCGAGGTCAACCGGGTCCGCAGGGTCGAAGGCGTTTATCGCTAGACTCATCGAGGGCAGCTACCAGACTGCCTCTCGTTCGCAGAAACAAAAAAACCGCCCCGATGAGGGGCGGTTTTCTATTCGATCGGCTCTGCCGGAAAGCCTTACTTAATCTTGGCTTCCTTGAACTCGACGTGCTTCTTCGCGACCGGATCGTACTTCTTCAGGTTGAGCTTCTCGGTCATCGTGCGCGAGTTCTTCTTCGTCACGTAGAAATAGCCCGTGTCGGCGGTGGAGACGAGCTTCACTTTGATCGTTGCGGCTTTGGCCATGGTCGGGACCTCTTGTTCGGTTCAGGCGCTCGGTTGGCCCACGGCATGGCCGAAACGCAAAGGCCGGGCGAACCCGGCCGGAAAATCGTGCTGCTCCCATGCCTGATTATCGCAGGTCAGTCAAGGGCGGAGGCGGCTTCTTCGATGCTTCCGGTGTAGGCCCGTCCACGATATGCCGGCCGGAAATGACGGAAAACCGACTATAACAGCTCTCGTACGAAGCGGCCACGCTGCTGATGATAGAAGGGCACCGGAAGCCGATGGCTGAAGCCGGCTGCGATCCGGGCCTCCAGTTCGTCCAGAATCACCGTCGTGATCGGAGGCAGGTCCAGAGCCTTGGCTTGAACGATGGTGACCCAGGCGAGCTCGACGAGTTCCGCCTCCGGTCCGACGACGCCTTCGACCTCGTCGGCGATGGCGGTGCGGTCGGCGGCGAAGAAGCGGGTATCGAACCGCCTGACGCGCTTGGGCGGGGTGACGGCCCGGCCGATGAGGTGCAGCGACTCCAGATCGGGAAAGACGCCGCGCGCCTGGAACGCCGTCCAGGCGGTGTCCGCCGGCACGCTTTCCGGGCCGCCATAGTCCTTCGTCCCGAGCAGAAGTCCGGTTTCCTCGAAAGTCTCGCGGATCGCCGCGAGCGCCAGGGCCCGGCTGCGCTGGATCGAGGGACGAGACACGCGGGCCATCAGGGCCTGCTCCGCCCGAGGGTGGAGGGCGCCGGTTACCGTCATGGACCGGTCTCCGGCCTCGATCCGCCCACCCGGGAAGACGAATTTCCCGGGCATGAACTTCAGGCCCTCATGGCGCCTGCCCATGAGCACCTTCGGGCTCCTGCCCTTGCGGTCGATGAGGATCAGGGTCGCGGCGTCGACGGGACGGAGGGTCGGGAGCTTGGGATTGGTCTCAGCGGAAACGAGGCGATCCATCCTCGCCAAGGTCTCGGCGTCCGTCACGGGCAGTATCCTCGTCGGCATTCTTCTTGGCTCGGGCGGCGCCGAAGCCATGCATACCTAGCGCGTATTGCAGCCCCACGACAGCGCCTTTCACGGACTGGAGCAGGGCCAGGCACAGGATCAGCGTCAGGGCCGGCCAGAGCGCCAGATGCAGCCACATGGGCATCTCGAGCTTCGTCTCGGTCATGAGGATCCCATAGCCGATCAGATGGCCGACGATGAAGATCACGATATAAGGCGGCAGGTCGTCGGCCCGGTGATGATGGAACTCCGTCCCGCAGGCCTCGCAATGATCCACGACCTTGAGGAACCGGCGGAAGAGCCTGCCTTTGTCGCAGGCGGGGCAATGGCCCAGAAAGCCGCGCTTCATGGCCGGGATGGCCTTCACGTCTTCCGTCATGGCCGGTGACGTCGTCTCGATCGTCAAAGACATCTTCGATCCCTAAACATTAGGCGCGGCCGCGCCGTTTAACCTTCACACGAGTCGGAGCACGTCCCTTCGGGGGAGGAGGCTTACCTGCCTTGAAACCGCGTGGTGGACGCTTCGCGCCACTCTTGGAAGGCCCGCTCCGACCTGTGACGCGGCCCCGAGTGAGAATCTCGAAGCGTAGCGCGCCTGCCACGGGGGCAGCCTCGACCAGCTTCACCTCCACCTTGTCGCCGAGCCGGTAGGTTTCCCCCGTGTCGTCGCCGCGCATGCAGTGGGTCCGCTCGTCGTAGCGGTAGTAGTCGTCGCCAATCGTGGCCGCCGGAACGAAGCCGTCCGCGCCAGTCTCGTTCAGCTTGATGAACAGGCCCGCCTTCGACACGCCCGAGATCTGTCCATCGAATGTGGCCCCAATCCGGTCGGCAAGGAAGTGCGCGATCAGGCGGTCGATTGTCTCACGTTCCGCCGCCATGGCCCGTCGCTCTGCGGCCGAGATCTTGGCGCTGATCTCGATCAGCTCCGCCCGGGTGGTATCCGGCGGCAGCCCATCCTTGCCGAGCTTGAGTGCTGTGATCAGCGCGCGATGCACGATGAGATCGGCGTAGCGGCGGATGGGAGAGGTGAAATGGGCATAGCGTCGGAGGTTGAGGCCGAAATGGCCGTAATTGTCTGCCGCGTATTCCGCCTGGGACTGGGAGCGCAGCACGACCTCGTTGATGAAGAGCTGATGCTCCGTATCCTCGACGCTGCGCAGGATGCGATTGAACAATTCAGGCTTCAGGGCTCCCTGGGTCGGAACCTTCAGGCCGATGGAGGCCAGCACCTCGCTCAAGGCCCGCATCTTTTCGAGCGAAGGCTCGTCGTGGACGCGGTAGATCAGATCGGTTTCCGCCTTCTCCAGGCTCTCGGCGGCGGCCACGTTGGCGAGGATCATGAACTCCTCGATGAGCTTGTGCGCCTCCAGCCGCTCCGGCACGAAGATCCGGTCCACTGTGCCGTCGGACTTCAACAAGATCTTGCGCTCCGGAAGGTCAAGGAACAGCGGTTCGCGGACGTCGCGGGCCTTCTTCACCAGCTCGTAGCCTGCCCAAAGCGGCCTTAGGATCGTGTCGAGGATCGGTTTCGTAACGTCGTCTGACCTGCCGTCGATGGCGGCCTGAGCCTGCTGGTAGGAGAGCTTCTCCGCCGAGCGCATCATGATCCGGTGGAAGCTGTGGCGAAGTTTTCGCCCGTCGGGGCCGATCACCATGCGGACGGCCAGGGCAGGGCGGTCCTCCCGCGGCCTCAAGGAGCACAGGTCGGTGGAGATCCGCTCCGGCAGCATCGGGACCACCCGGTCGGGGAAATAGACCGAGTTGCCGCGCTCCTGCGCTTCCCGGTCCATCGGCGAGCCGGGGCGCACATAGGCCGCCACATCGGCGATCGCCACGGTGAGGATATAGCCGCCTGCGTTGTTAGGGTCCTCGTCCGGAACGGCATGCACGGCATCGTCATGATCCTTGGCGTCCGGCGGATCGATGGTGACCAGGGGAAGGTCGCGCCAGTCCTCACGCCCATCCAGGGAAGCGGGCTTCGCTTTCTCGGCTTCCTCCAGGACGGCTTTCGGAAACTCGTTCGGGATACTGTGGGCGTAAATCGCGATCAGGCTGACGGCCTTCTCCGATTTGATCGTTCCGAGCCGTTCCTTCACCTTGGCGGTCGGCAGGCCGAAGCGGCCATGTTTCACCACCGATACGGAAATCAGGTCTCCATCCTGCGCTTCGCCCTCATCGCCGGGCCTGATCTGGAGTTCCTGGTCGCGGGCCTTCTTATCCACGGGCACGAGCCGTCCGCCACCCTCCGGCAGGGCTCGGAAGAGGCCGAGCACCTGCGCCTGCTTCTTGGCAATGATCTTGGTCACGCGACCGGAATAGCGGTGGATGTCTGCGGGCTGGAGCGGGTCGACCCGCAACAGGGCCCGGTCGCCGACGCCTGCCACCGGCATGCCGGGCCGTGGTTTGCGGTGCGCCACCAGAATGATCGTCGGGATGGGGCCGTGTTCCTCCTCGTCCCATTCGGTTGGGACGGCGATCAGTTCTCCGTCCCGATCCCTCTTGGTGATGTCCGCCAGAACGACCGGCGGCAGTTGGCCCGCCTTATGGACGGTCTTGCCGCGT
This sequence comes from Microvirga sp. 2MCAF35, assembly GCF_052115545.1. Classification (NCBI taxonomy): domain Bacteria; kingdom Pseudomonadati; phylum Pseudomonadota; class Alphaproteobacteria; order Hyphomicrobiales; family Methylobacteriaceae; genus Microvirga; species Microvirga sp. 2MCAF35. Next base: position 51,017 of record NZ_JBFRGW010000011.1, on the reverse strand, counting down.
CGGTCGACGACACCCTCGATCTCGAGTTCCTTGAGCAGCTGCTTCAGCCAGATCCGGTCGCTGCCCTTGATGCCGAAGCGCTGCGCGATCTCGCGCTTGCCCACCTTGCCCTGGGCGTGGGTGATGAAGGCCATGACCTCCTCGCGGGAGGGCAGGGTGGCCGATGGGGCGGCTTTCGAACGTTTGACCAAGAGATAAGCTCGTCGGGTTATAGGGTCTTGTCGCATGCGAGCGTGGCCACGGCTAGTCCGGCTCGCTCGGAACCTTGATGACGCCTGGACGGGACAAGAGATCCATGCGGGGCGAGGTCATTGGACCAAAAAAATAAGGCCCCGATGTCGGAGCCTTGAGGGACCGGCCCGTGGGGGCAGAATGAGCCGGTGAGTTCATAAAACGTATGGGTTCAAGGAAGGTTCCGTCAGTTCCGAAAATTTTTTGGAAATTTTTTGGAAATTTTTTAGGTCCGGAGAGTTGCCCCGCCTCGTCATGGCCGGGCTTGTCCCAGTTATCCCGATACGGACAAGGGCTGCGCTTCAAACCGTCGGGATCACCGGCCTTTACAACAAGGCCGGTGATGACATCGATGTGCAAACCCTTGAGACCGACTCAGATATCCAGATCCGCCTCGTCCGCGAAGGCGGCGCGTTCCTGGATGAAGGCGAAGCGGGCTTCGGGCTTGTTGCCCATCAGGCGCTCCACGGCATCGCTGGCTTCCGGCTTGTCGTCCGCCTCCACGACGACCTTCAGGAGCAGGCGCTTCTTCGGGTCCATGGTGGTCTCCTTCAGCTGAGCGGGAAGCATCTCGCCGAGGCCCTTGAAGCGGCCGATCTCGACCTTGCCGCTGCCCTTGAACACCGTCTTCATCAGCTTTTCCCGGTCGGCGTCGTCGCGGGCATAGGCCGATTTCGAGCCCTGGGTCAGCCGGTAGAGGGGCGGAACCGCGAGGTAGAGGTGTCCGCCGTCGATGAGGCGGGGCATCTGCCGGTAGAAGAAGGTGATCAGCAGCGAGGCGATGTGGGCGCCGTCCACGTCCGCGTCGGTCATGATGATGACCTTCTCATAACGCAGGTCGGAATCCTTGTAGTGGGAGCCCGCGCCGCATCCGAGCGCCTGGACGAGGTCGGAGAGTTGCTGGTTCTGGTGCAGTTTCTCCCGGCCTGCAGAGGCCACGTTCAGGATCTTGCCGCGCAGGGGCAGAACCGCCTGGGTGGCGCGGTCGCGGGCCTGCTTGGCGGAGCCGCCGGCCGAGTCGCCCTCGACGATGAAGAGTTCCGAGCCCTTGGCGCCGGCATTGGAGCAGTCCGCCAGCTTGCCGGGCAGGCGCAGCTTGCGGGTCGCGGTCTTGCGGGCGACCTCCTTCTCCTGGCGGCGGCGCAGGCGCTCCTCCGCCCGGTCGATGACCCAGTCGAGGAGCTTGTTGGCCTGCTGCGGCGCCGCAGCGAGCCAATGGTCGAAGGTGTCGCGGATCGCGTTCTCGACGATGCGGCCGGCTTCGACGGTCGCCAGCTTATCCTTGGTCTGGCCCTGGAACTCCGGCTCGCGGATGAAGACCGAGAGCATGGACGCGCAGGTCGCCATGACGTCGTCGGTGGTCACGGCCGCCATGCGCTTCGACTGGCCGACACGCTCGGCGTGCTCGCGCAGGGCGCGTAGGAGCGCGATGCGCAGGCCATTCTCGTGGGTGCCACCCTCGGGGGTCGGCACGGTGTTGCAGTACGAGATGGAGAACCCGTCCTCGTTGGTCATCCAGGCGACCGCCCACTCCAGCGAGCCGTGGCTGCCGGGCTTGGTGATCTTGCCGGAGAAGAGCTGGTCCGTGACCAGCTCCTTCCCCTCGATGTCGTGGAGCAGGTAGTCCTTCAGGCCGTTCGGGAACTTGAAGGTCGCCTCGGCCGGAACGTTCTCGGCGCCCTCGATCAGGGACGAGGCGCATTTCCAGCGGATCTCGACGCCGCCGAACAGATAGGCCTTGGAGCGGGCCATCTTGAACAGGCGGCGAGGTTGGAAATGAGCGTCCTTGCCGAAGATCTGCCAGTCGGGCTTGAAGCGCACCTTGGTGCCGCGCCGGTTGAGAACCCGGCCCACTATCTCCAGCTTGCCTTGCGGGATGCCGCGCGAGAAGACTTGGCGGTAGAGCTGCTGGCCTCGGGCCACCTCGACTTCGAGAATCTCCGAGAGGGCGTTCACCACCGACACGCCGACACCGTGGAGACCGCCCGAGGTCTCGTAGACCTTCGAATCGAACTTGCCGCCCGCATGGAGCGTGGTCATGATGACCTCGAGAGCCGACTTCTTAGGGAATTTCGGATGCGGATCGACCGGGATGCCGCGGCCGTTGTCCGTCACGGAGAGCCAGCCGCCTTCCTCCAGCTCCACCTCGATGAAGGTCGCGTGTCCGGCGACCGCCTCGTCCATGGAGTTGTCGATCACCTCGGCGAAGAGGTGGTGCAGGGCCTTCTCGTCCGTGCCGCCGATATACATGCCGGGACGGCGGCGGACGGGCTCGAGCCCCTCCAGCACCTCGATGGCGGACGCGTCATAGCCGGCCTCCCCGGGCGTGCCCTGTGGGGGCGCCTGGCGGGATACCTTGACGGCGGCGTTGCGGGCCGAGGCGGGTGCGGCGCGCTTAGGCCCGGCGCCCCCGAAGAGATCGTCATTGTCTGTCATTGGGACCTTGGCCCGGGATGATGATTCGCGTTTCTTTACACTATTTCTCATTCCGTTTTTATACGAGAACAAAACGGAAACGAAAAGGGCGGTCTGTGGTCACAACCCACAAAATCGAATTTCAAGCTAAGCCGTAAAGGTTACCAGCTGTTTCCCTCTAAAGGATGTCTTCCGACTGTCATAAGGAACTGTTTAAATTCCATTCACGTTGGAAAGGTTAAGCATGAGCTTAACGGGAGAGACGGGCGTGACGACGCGGACGACTTTGAGACCGGCACAGAAGCTTCACCTGGACCGCGCCGCGCGTAACGCCGGCGAGGCTTTCGCCTTCGACGAGCCGGACGCCGCGCCCGCAGCCCAGCGCTCCTACGGGTCGAGCTTGGTCTGGCTCTCCATGGCGGCCGTGGCCGTTCTGGGCCTCAGTTTCCTCTTCTAATCCTCGTCGGAGTTTTTGTTTCCGCCGAAGATCGCGACGAGGCGATCCTCGATCCTTTTGCCGAATGTCAGCAGAAAAAGCGTAACGAGGGTGCTGGCGATGGTGATGAACCACGCGCCCAGGCCTGCCGTGATGCCAAGACCTGCCGCGATCCAAACGGTCGCAGCAGTCGTCAGGCCGTGAACCTGCATCTCATCCCGACCACGAAGGATCGCTCCGGCTCCCAGGAAGCCAAGGCCGGTCATGATGCCCTGGATCACGCGGCTGACCGCTTCCTGATCGAAATGCAAGTCCTGGTAGACTGAACCCGATAGAATCACGAGCGCGGAGCCGAGCGAGACGAGCCCGAGGGTTCGCATCCCTATCGGCTTGTCGTGGATATCCCGATTGATTCCGACCACCATGCCGGCGACCGCCGCGCCGCAGAGGCGCAGCGTCATCTCGATTTGGTCGGCGTATTCGACAGATAGCCAGGACAGCCATTCCCGCATGGGGATCAGCCGGCCTTGGCCGTCTTCTTGGTCGCGGCCTTCTTTGCCGCCGGCTTTTTGGCTGTCGGCTTCTTGGCCGCCGCCTTCTTCGCCGTCGACTTGGTGGCGGCTTTCTTCGCAGCTGGCGCCTTCGCGGCAGCTGCCTTCTTGAACGGTGCCTTGCGCCCGCGGGCCACCTTCTTCGACGGCCCCGCCGCACGGCGGGCCTTGAGAAGCTCGACAGCCTCGTCCAGCGTCACCGCCTCAGCCGCCATGGCGCGCGGCAGGGTGGCGTTGGTCTCGCCGTCGGTCACATAAGGGCCGAAGCGGCCGGACTTCACCACGATGGGCTTGCCGGACTCAGGTTCGTCGCCCAAGGGCCGACCCGGATCGGCGGCACGGCGTCCACCGCCGCCGCTTTCCTTCGTGACGATCAGGTCGATGGCGCGATTGGCGCCGATCTCCAGCACGTCGTCGCCGGGTCCGAGGTTGGCGTAGACCTTGCCGTGCTGAACGTAAGGCCCGTAGCGGCCGATGCTGACCAGGATCGGCTCGCCCGATTCCGGGTGCGTCGCCACCTGACGCGGCAGCGCCAGGAGCTTCAGGGCTTTCTCCAGATCGACCTGAGCGGGCGTCATGCCCTTGGGTAGGGACGAGCGCTTGGGCTTCTCGCCTTCGCCGAGCTGCACGAACGGCCCGAAGCGGCCGTCGCGCAGGGTGACTTCGAGGCCCGTCTCCGGATCCGTGCCCAGCACCTTCACGCCAGGCTGGCCGCCGTTCTCAGACGACCCGTCGCCCTCGCCCTCGACGCCGCTGGCGGCGAGCTGGCGAGTGTACTTGCACTCGGGGTAGTTCGAGCAGCCGATGAAGGAGCCGAACTTGCCGAGCTTGAGCGAGAGCTGGCCCGTGCCGCAGGTCGGGCAGGTGCGCGGGTTGGAGCCGTCGCCCTTATCGGGGAAGATGTGGGGCCCGAGCAACTCGTTGAGAGCGTCGAGCACCTCGGTCATGCGCAGTTCCTTCGTCTCGCCGATAGCGGCGGAAAAGTCGCGCCAGAAGTCGCGCAGAACCTGCTTCCAGTCGATTTCCGAGTTGGAGATCCGGTCGAGCTGCTCCTCCAGGTCCGCAGTGAAATCATATTCCACGTAACGGCGGAAGAAGCTTTCCAGGAAGGCCGTGACGATGCGGCCCTTGTCCTCGGGCACGAGCCGCTTCTTCTCGATCTTCACGTATTCGCGGTCGCGCAGGGTCTGCAGCACGGCGGCGTAGGTCGAGGGGCGGCCGATGCCGAGCTCTTCCATGCGCTTTACGAGGGAGGCTTCCGAATAGCGCGGCGGCGGCTCGGTGAAGTGCTGGCTCGCATTGATGCGGCGGCGCTCCAGAGGGTCGCCCGCCTTCATCGGGGGCAGGCGGCCCTCGTCCTCGTCCGCCTCGTCGTCCTTGCTCTCGTTGTAGAGCGTGAGGAAGCCGTCGAACTTGATCACTTGGCCGGTGGCGCGAAGGTCGAGCTTGCGCGGGCCGACCTGGGCCGCGATGTCCGCCGTGGTGCGCTCGAGCTCCGCCGATTCCATCTGGCTCGCGATGGTGCGGGTCCAGATCAGGTCGTAGAGGCGGGCCTGCTCGGGCTCCAGGTACTTGGCGACCTGCTTCGGCAGGCGGCCCATGTCCGTCGGGCGGATGGCTTCGTGCGCTTCTTGTGCGTTCTTGGCCTTGGTCGTGTACTTGCGTGGGGCGCCCGGCACATAGCGGTCGCCGTATTCCTTCCCAATCACCCGGCGGGCTGCCTGCACGGCTTCCGGCGCCATGTCGACGCCGTCCGTACGCATATAAGTGATCAGGCCGACCGTCTCGCCGCCGATATCGACACCTTCATAAAGACGCTGCGCGATGCGCATGGTCTGGGCGGGCGCCAGGCCCAGCTTGCGCGAGGCCTCCTGCTGCAGGGTCGAGGTGGTGAAGGGCGGGTAGGGGTGCCGCTTGGCAGGCTTGGCCTCGATGTTCGCCACCGAGAAGGTGGCGAGTTCCAGGTCCTTCTTGAAGGCTTCGGCGTCCTTGCCGTTGCCGATGTCGAGACGCTGGATCTTCTTGCCGTCGGCGCCGACGAGGCGTGCGTCGAAGACCGCGCCGTCCTTGGTGGCAAGGGTCGCGATCAGGGACCAGTATTCCCTCGGCTTGAAGGTTTCGATTTCGAGTTCGCGGTCGCAGACGAGGCGCAGCGCCACAGACTGCACGCGGCCGGCTGAGCGGGCGCCGGGAAGCTTGCGCCACAGGACGGGGGAAAGGGTGAACCCGACGAGATAATCCAGCGCCCGGCGGGCCAGATAGGCGTCGACGAGCGCCTGATCGATCTGGCGCGGCTGGCGCAGGGCTGCCTGCACCGCATCCTTCGTGATGGCGTTGAAGGTCACTCGCTCGACCGGCAGGTCCTTGAGGACGCGTTTTTCACGCAGCGCTTCGAGGACGTGCCAGGAAATCGCCTCGCCTTCGCGGTCCGGGTCGGTGGCGAGGATGAGCTTCTCGGCTCCCTTGATCGCCTTGGCGATGTCCGACACCCGCTTCGAGCCCCTGTCCTCGAGCGTCCAGATCATGCGGAAGTCGGCATCCGGGTCGACCGAGCCATCCTTGGCGGGCAGATCGCGGATATGCCCGAAGGAGGCCAGGACCTCGTAATCCTTGCCGAGATACTTGTTGATCGTCTTGGCCTTTGCAGGCGACTCGACGACGAGGACTTTCATGAACGAGTTCCTAAAAGCGGGAGCAGACGAAGACCCTGCGGACAGGGCAGACTCGACGGTCGGCCCCTGACTGTCGCAGGGCGGGATAAGTGGTTGATGATCGCTGACAAGTCAAATCGGACTTGTCCGTATAGTCCCTATATGGCGGCGAAGGCCCGCTCCAGCAAGGGATTCACCGCGTCTCCCAGGTCGTTGGCACCGATCATCCGCGAGGGGGCGGCCAAGCGGGTGAGGGCATAGGCCTGGGTAATCTGGGCTGGCGCGCAGCGTGCCAGGGCCGCCGTCGCGGCGAGGACGAAGAGCCGTTCGGCCACGAATCTCGCCTTCGCCTCCGCGTCGGACGATTGGAGCGCCAGGACGATGTCGCGCGCCGCCTCCAAGGCTCCCGGAAGGTCGGCGACATCCGCCATGAGGCGCTCCAGGACGGAGGCTGCGACCTCAGGCTCCCGGTTCTCGGCTCGCAGAATGTCGAGGGCGATCACGTTGCCGGAGCCCTCCCAGATCGCATTGACCGGGGCCTCCCGATACAGCCTGGGCAGGGCACTCTCCTCCACATACCCGTTGCCGCCGAGGCACTCCATGGCCTCGTAGAGGAGGCGTGGGGCCGCCTTGCAGATTCCGAACTTGGCCGCCGGGGTCACGAGCCTGGCACAGGCAGCCTCATGGTCGTCCGCGTGTGCCAGATCGAAGCTGTGGGCGGCCCGCAGGGCAAGCGCCGTCATGGCCTCGCTTTCCAGGGCAAGGTCGGCGAGGACCGTCCGCATGGGCGGCTGGTCGATGAGCTTCTTCTGAAAGACGCTGCGGTGGCGGGCATGGTGCAGGGCGAGAACCAAACCCATCCGCACGAGACCCGCCGAGGCGACGGCGCAGTCGAGGCGGGTCAGCTGCACCATTTCGATGATGGTCCGAACACCGCGGCCCTCCTCACCGATTCTCCAGCCGAAGGCATCCTGGAACTCGACCTCGGAAGAGGCATTCGAGCGGTTGCCGAGCTTGTCTTTCAGCCGCTGCAGGCGAAGGGTATTGAGAGAGCCGTCGGGCCGGAAGCGGGGGACGAGGAAGCAGGTCAGCCCACCGGGAGCCTGGGCGAGCACGAGGAAGGCGTCGCACATGGGCGCCGACATGAACCACTTATGTCCCGTGAGAGCATATTCGTCCCCGGCCCGGGGAGCCGCCTTAGTCGTGTTCGCGCGGACATCGGTGCCGCCCTGCTTCTCGGTCATGCCCATGCCGAGGGTGACGGCTGTCTTCTCCCAGAAGGGAATGAAGCGGGAATCGTACTCCCGCGAGCGGATTCTCGGCAGCCACTCGGCGAGCCGGGCCGGGGAGGCGGTGAGCGCCGCCACGGAGGCATGGGTCATGGTGATGGGGCAGACATGCCCGCTCTCCACGCCTGCCGCGGTATAGATCCGCGTGGCCCGCGCCACATGGGCGTGACCGGATTTCGGCTCGTCCCAGGTCGAGGCATGGAGCCCGTCCTCCATGCTGGCTCGCATGAGCAGATGGTAGGCCGGATGGAATTCGACCGCATCGATTCGGTAGCCTCTTGGATCATGGGTTCGCAGCTTCGGCGGGTTCTCGTTGGCGAGCCGGCCTATATCGAGCCGCTCCGCCGATCCCCAGGCTTCGCCGAAGGCCATGAGCCCCTCCGCCTCCGCATCGACGCCGCTGACTTTCAGGCCATCGAGCAAGGGACGATTGGCGGCGACAAGGTTCACGTCGCCGAAGGGGGGAGGCTGATTGAAGACCTCGTGGGTGTCATGGGCGGGTGACATGGCGCGATCCTCTGAAAGATGCTCCGGTTATTTTAGGGCGGCTTGTGCGAAGCGTTGCGCCCAACATGTCGCTCCCCGTCATTCCGGGGCCGCCCAGCGGAACCCGGAACCCATAGCCGCTGACGGTTCAGAATGAGTCGCAACGCCGCGCGCTTTTCTCTCTATCTCGTGTTTATGGGTTCCGGGTTCGCGCCGGAGGCGCGCCCCGGAATGACAGCGGTGCTTCAAGCAATCGAGATGGCCGGGACAGGCCCTGCCAGACGGTGGAGGGCGCCAAAGTCGGGATCAATCAGCACCTGGGCAAAATCTGGCGTCATGCCAAATCCCTTGCTTGCCGCCGTTTCCCGGAGCGCCTATAGCCATCGCTTTAAGATGACTAACGCTCCCCGATCCGTTTTTCCCCACCGGCATCTCCTCGGAATCGAGGGGCTGTCTCCTTTGGACATCGAGGCGCTTCTCGATCTCGCCGATAGCCAGGTCGAGGTGAGCCGCCAGATCGAGAAGAGCAAATCGAGCCTTCGCGGCCGGACGCAGATCAACCTCTTCTTCGAAGCCTCCACCCGCACGCAGTCGTCCTTCGAGATTGCCGGCAAGCGGCTGGGCGCCGACGTGATGAACATGCAGGTCGCCTCGTCTTCGGTGAAGAAGGGCGAGACCCTGATCGACACGGCCGTGACGCTGAACGCCATGCGGCCCGACATCATCGTCGTGCGCCATCACGCGGCCGGAGCGGTGCATCTGCTCGCCCAGAAGGTCGATTGTTCGGTGATCAATGCGGGCGACGGCGCCCACGAGCACCCGACGCAAGCCCTGCTCGATGCCCTCACGATCCGCCGCAACAAGGGACGGATCGCCGGACTCACGGTGGCGATCTGCGGCGATATCCTGCACTCGCGGGTCGCGCGCTCCAACATGATCCTGCTCGCCGCTATGGGCGCGCGCGTGCGCCTCGTCGCGCCCTCGACGCTGCTGCCCCCCGGCATCGCGCGTCTTGGCTTCGAGACCTTCACCAGTATGGAGGAGGGCCTGAGGGATGCGGACATCGTCATGATGCTGCGCCTGCAGCGCGAGCGCATGAACGGCTCCTTCGTGCCCTCCGTGAAGGAGTATTTCCGCTTCTACGGGCTCGATCAGGAGAAACTCGCCTTCGCCAAGCCGGACGCCCTTGTCATGCATCCCGGTCCAATGAACCGGGGCGTGGAGATTTCCTCGGACGTGGCGGACGGTGCGCAGTCCCTGATTCGCGAACAGGTCGAGATGGGCGTCGCCGTGCGCATGGCGGTGCTGGAGGCTCTGGCGAGCCACCTGCCGAACCGGTGAGAGGCGTCATGAGCAATCAACCTATCCTCTTCACGAACGCCCATCTCGTCGACCCGGCCAGCGACCGCGAGGAGCAGGGTGGCGTGCTGGTGCGCGACGGCGTGATCCAGGCCGTCGGTCCGCAGGTCACGGCCGCGGCTGACGCGCAGGTGATCGATTGCGCGGGCCAGGTGCTCGCCCCCGGCCTCATCGACATGCGCGCCTTTATCGGCGAGCCGGGCGGTCCCTATCGCGAAACCTTGAAAAGCGCCGGAGAGGCAGCCGCGGCGGGTGGCGTCACGACCGTCGTGTCCATGCCGGATACGAGCCCGGTGCTCGACGATCCGGCCGTCATCGATTTCATCGTGCGCCGGGCACGCGATACGTCCATCGTCAATATCTGTCCGGCGGCCGCCCTGACCAAGGGATTACAGGGGCAGGAGATGGCGGAGATCGGCCGGCTCAAGGAGGCCGGCGCCATCGCGTTCACGGATGGCGCGCGTTCCGTCACGAACGCCCAGGTCATGCGCCGGGCGCTCACCTACGCCCGCGACTTCGACGCGCTGATCGTCCATCACGTGGAGGATCCCGACCTCGTCGGACAGGGCGTGATGAACGAGGGCGAGTTCGCCTCGCGGCTCGGGCTTCCCGGCATCCCGCGCGAGGCGGAGACGGTGATGCTCGAGCGCGACGTCCGCCTCGTCCGCCTCACCGGGGGGCGCTATCACGCGGCGATGATTTCCTGTGCCGATTCGGCGGAGATCGTCCGGGCCGCGAAGGGGAAGGGGTTACCGGTCACCTGCGGCGTGTCGATCAATCACCTGGCGCTCAACGAGAACGACATCGGCGATTATCGCACCTTCATGAAGCTCTCGCCGCCCTTGCGCCACGAGGACGACCGGCAGGCCATGATCGAGGCGCTGGCCGACGGCACGATCGACGTGATCGTGTCGGACCATAATCCACAGGATGTTGAGAACAAGCGGCTGCCCTTCGCGGAGGCGGCCGATGGGGCGGTGGGGCTCGAAACGCTGCTTTCGGCAGCCCTGCGCCTGGTCCATGCGGGGCGCATTTCCCTGCCCAGGCTCCTGCGGGCGTTGTCCACGAGACCCGCTGAAATCCTCGGGCTTTCTGGTGGGCGCCTGAGCGTCGGCGCGCCGGCCGATCTCATCGTCTTCGATCCCGACGCCCCTTATGTGCTCGACAAGCGCCGGCTCAAGTCGCTGTCCAAGAATTCGCCCTTCGACGAGGCACGCCTCGAAGGCCAGGTCTCCACGACGATGGTGGCGGGCAGGGTGGTTTTTCATCGCGATACGATGTAACGAGAAATGAATGTCTGACGAAGCCAACCTCCTGCACCTGCTCGCAGCGCTGATCTTCGGCTATCTCCTGGGCTCTATTCCGTTTGGGCTGATCTTCACCCGTATGGCGGGCCTGGGCGATGTGCGCAAGATCGGCTCGGGCAATATCGGGGCCACGAACGTTCTCCGCACAGGCCGGAAGGGCTTGGCTGCTGCCACCCTCATCGGCGATGCCCTCAAGGGGACCGTCGCGGTGCTGGTCGCCGCGCATTGGGGTCCGCAATTCGCCACGCTTGCTGCACTCGGCGCCTTCCTGGGGCACCTTTTCCCGGTCTGGCTCAAGTTCAAGGGCGGCAAGGGCGTTGCCACCTTCATCGGCGTGCTGATCGGCCTCAAGCCCCTGGCGGCTTTGATCTTCTGCCTAATCTGGCTCGGGGTTGCCTTCGCGAGCAAGTACTCCTCGCTCTCCGCCCTGATCGCGAGCGCGGCGACGCCTGTCGTCCTCTGGCTTCTCGGGGAGCCCGGCATGGCCGGCGTGGCGATCATCCTCATGGCGCTGCTCTGGTGGAAGCACAGCCAGAACATCAGCCGTCTGCTTGCCGGGACCGAGGGCAAGATCGGCCAGAAGGGATAATTCATGATCCTGACGGATGAGCAGCGTCTCGATTGGCTTCGCCTCATCCGGTCAGAGAAGATCGGACCGCGCACCTTCCGCGCCCTCGTGAACCAGTATGGCGGCGCGGCTGCCGCCCTGGAGGCGCTGCCGGAGCTCGCCCGTCGCGGCGGTCGGTTAATGCTGAAGGTCTGCAGCCGGGCGGAGGCGGAAAAGGAAATGGCCGCCGCTGCCCGTCTCGGTGTTCGTTTCATCGCCATGGGCGAGCCGGACTATCCGAAGACCCTGAAGGCCATCGATACCGCCCCGCCGCTGATCGCCGTTCGCGGTTCGACCACCATTCTGGCCAGCCCCTCAGTCGCGATCATCGGATCGCGCAATGCGTCCGCTTCCGGCCTCACCTTCGCGGAGCGCCTGTCCCGCCAGCTCGGTGAGGCGGGGTACGTGGTCGTGTCGGGGCTGGCGCGCGGGATCGACACGAAGGCCCACAAGGCGAGCCTTGAGACCGGAACGGTCGCCGTGCTGGCTGGCGGTCACGACCGGATCTATCCTGCCCAGAACGAGCCGCTCCTTCAGGCCATCGTGGAACAGGGCGGGGCGGTGGTTTCCGAGATGCCGATGGGCTGGGAACCGCGTGGGCGCGACTTCCCGCGCCGGAACAGGATCGTGTCGGGGCTTTCCTATGGCGTGGTCGTGGTCGAGGCGGCGCGCCGCTCGGGCTCGCTCATCACGGCGCGCTTTGCCCTGGAACAGGGGCGGGAGGTCTTCGCCGTACCGGGCTCGCCGCTCGATCCGAGGGCTGAGGGGACGAACGATCTCATCCGCGACGGCGCCACCCTCTGCGCCGCTATCGAGCACGTGACTAGCGTCCTGGAGCCGCTGATCGCCTCCGGGCCGGACCTCGACCGAGGAGCCGAAGAACCGCAGCATGTGATCGGCGTGGAGGAACTCTGGGACGAGCTGGATCTACCCGATGTCATCCGCCCTCCCGTGCGACCTGTCCCGCTCGACGCCGGTTTCGAAGAGGAACGAATCGAAGCCGAGGCTGACCTGATCGCATTCCTCGGCCCATCGCCCGTGGCTATCGACGATCTCGTCCGGCAGTCGGGCCTTTCCATCCGCAACGTTCAGATGGCCCTGCTGGAACTCGAAATGGCCGGGCGCCTCGAACGTCATGGCGGGAATGCGGTGTCGCTCATCGTCGGGCGCTGACCTTTTCCTTCAAGGACCCTCGTCCGTCGGCTGCAAGGCCCTGATGGCCTCCAATCGCGCCATGTCGAGGAGATAGGCCAGTAGATCGAGTTTCGTCTCTCGAGCAAGATAGGATAACTCGGCCGAAAACTCGGAGATGTATTGAGCTGTCTCCTGAGCAGACATTTTTGCTCGGCTCGCGAGGAGATTCTCCGCCTCGTCAGGGGCCTGGTCACTGAGGGAGTGGCGCGGGTTTTTGGACATCGAGGCTGTCGCTGTCTCCTTGTTTCAATTCGTCTAGATAGCAGTTCAACCTGAAATAAGACAAGTGGGTTTATCATAATCTAAGGTTGTAATTCGAGGTTGACGGAAAGAGCAATAGTGGCGTCAAGGCAAGCGCCTGCCGGGTTTTGGGAGCGGGAGGGCGGCTTCTGTCATTTGAATCGAAGTGCTTAAAATTCGTGGAACCATCGACAGAAGCTGAATAAGCCTGCATTGGAAACCGGATTTCTCACCCTGCTTGTATTGTCCGCGTAAGCTCGAGGCCCTCGATGATCCAAGTGACGAATTCCATTGCAATCGACGAGGCGGAGCTTCAGGAGAACTTTATCCGCGCCTCGGGGCCGGGCGGTCAGAATGTCAACAAGGTCGAGACAGCCGTTCAGCTGCGTTTCGATGTGCGTAACTCCCCCTCTCTGCCCGACTATGTCAGGGAAAAACTGGAACGGCTCGCCGGAAAGCGGCTGACCAACGAGGGCGTTCTGATCATCACCGCCCAGCGCTTCCGCACCCAGGAGCGCAACCGCGAGGATGCGGTGGAGCGTCTGGTCGAGCTGATCCGCCAGGCGACCGAGCGTCCGAAGACGCGTCGACCAACCCGACCGACATTGGCTTCCAAGAAGCGCAGGCTCGAGGCGAAAGGGCGACGGGCCGAGATCAAGAAGGGCCGCAGCGGCAAACCGGGCTTCGATTGAGGCGTCACCCCTGAAGGACGATGCCGCCGAAGCCGAGAAGATCGGCGAAGACGGCAAGCACGATACCGAGGCCGACGAGGATGAGGCCGGCGAGGAAGAACCGGACCGAGCGGTTGTAGCGCTTGAGCTGGAGCGAGGAGACCAGCAGGAGATCCGCCAAGGCCTTTACCTGCAGGGCGAGACCCAGGGCGATCAAAGCAACCGAGATGAGGTCGGAATGGGTCCATTCCCCCGGCAGGGCCGACCAGCGGCTCAAGAATCCGAGAGAGAAGCCGACGACGACCCCGATGGCCGTGATGGAGCCGTTGCGAAAGGTTGAATCGACCCTTTGTCGCTCTTCGGGTTCGATAGGTTCGGCAGCTTCCTTCGCCATCGTCAGGCTCCACCTCGGCACGAGGCCGCAGTTGCGCAACCGGACGCGATCTTACCTCACTTGAGAGCCGGTCCAGAGGCGAAACGGGCGGCGACGCCTCACTCCGAGGGAGGATAGGCGTGCTCGCCGCCCTTAAAGTCCAAGACCGTGGTGCAGCCGCCGGATCCGCGAATGGCCTCAGGGCCGATGACGGCCTTCCCGTGCCCGCCGGGGATGTCGAGGATATAGGTCGGCTGGCAAAGCCCCGAGATCCGGCCGCGCAGGCCCGCCACGAGCGCGCGGCCTTCCTCAACGGAGAGCCGAAAATGGCTCGTGCCGGGGGCGAGATCCGGATGGTGGAGGTAGTAGGGCTTCACCCTCGTCTCCACGAAGGCTCGCATGAGGTCCGCCAGAGTATCGGCATCGTCGTTGACGCCCTTGAGCAGTACCGATTGGCTGATCATCACGATGCCGGCATCCACGAGCCGGGCGCAGGCCGCGCGAGCGGCCGGCGTCATCTCGCGCGGGTGGTTGGCATGGAGAGCTACATAGGCCGTCTTGCCGCTCGCCTTCAGGGCCGCGTTCAGGCTCTCGTCGATTCGCTCCGGCTCGACCACCGGAACGCGCGTATGGAAGCGGACGATCTTCACGTGATCGATGGACGAAAGTCGCTGCATGATTTCGGCGAGGCGGCGGGGCGAGAGAACCAACGGATCGCCACCGGTGAGGATCACCTCCCAGATCTCCGGGTGATCGGCGATGTAGCCGAAGGCTCGATCCATGGCCTCCGGCGAGAGGGTGCCGAGCCCCTGCGGGCCGACCATCTCCCGGCGGAAGCAGAAGCGGCAATAGACCGGACAGACATGCACCGCCTTGAGCAGCACACGATCGGGATAGCGATGCACGATGCCCTCGACGGGGCTGTGCGCGAGGTCGCCGATGGGGTCCGCCCGCTCCTCGGGAGTGACCTTCAACTCGGCCGGATCGGGCACGAACTGGCGCGCGATGGGATCGTCAGGGTCTTTTCGGTCGATGAGCGCGGCCATGGCGGGGCTGATCGCGATGGCATAGCGCTCGGCCACATCTCGGATGCCAGCGAGATCTTCGGGCGCGACGAGACCAGCCTCGAGCAGATCGTCAGGCGTGCGGAGGGGGCGGCTCGCGTTCATCGGTTCGTCTCCGGCACGGGTGCCCAGATCACCTGATCGATGCGCGATGCCCCGGTGGCGAGCATAGCCAACCGGTCGAAACCGAGCGCGATGCCGCCCGCTTCAGGCATCTGCGACAGGGCCGCCAGGAAGTCCTCGTCCACGGGATAGCTTTCTCCATAGACCCGCATCTTCTCCGCCATCTCGGCCTCGAACCGACGCCGCTGCTCGGATGCGTCGGTCAGCTCGCCGAAGGCGTTGGCGAGCTCAACCCCGCAGGCATAGAGCTCGAACCGCTCCGCCACACGCGGGTCGCGGGCGGTCGGGCGGGCAAGGGCTGCTTCCGCGACCGGGTATTCGTCCAGGATCGTGGCGCGCCCGAGGCCGAGACGGGGCTCGACCCGCTCCACGATCACGCGGCTGAACAGGTCGGCCCAGGTATCGTCCTCCGCCACGCGGAGGCCTGCCTGGCGAAGGTCCGAGGCCAGATGGTCCCGGTCCGTCGCGCCGCTCCGGTCGATGGAGGCGAGAAGGTCGATGCCGGCGAAACGCTGAAAGGCTTCGGCCACGCTCAGGCGCTCTGGTTCCCGGAAAGGGTCAGTCTCACGGCCACGATAGACGAGGGTACGGGTGCCTACGGTCTCGGCCGCGAGGCTCAGGATTTCGCCGCAATCCCGCATGAGGGTCTCGTAGTTCTCGCCCGCCCGGTACCATTCGAGCATGGTGAATTCCGGATGGTGCAGGGGGCCGCGCTCCCGGTTTCGGTACACATGGGCGAAGCAGGCGATCCGGGGCTCGCCAGCGGCCAGCAGCTTTTTGCAGGCGAATTCCGGCGACGTGTGCAAGTAGAGGGGCGTCCTGGCCCCGTCATGACCGATCGCCTCCGTCATGAAGGCATGGAGATGCGCCTCGTTTCCCGGCGAGGTCTGGAGCGTGGCCGTATCGACCTCGACGAAATCCCTGGCAGCGAAGAACCCGCGCAGGGCCGCCTGGATCCGGTTCCTTCCCAATAGGAACGGGCGCCGGTCCGCATGGACGTGAGGCGTCCACCAGGGAGAAGGGGCAGGTGCGGGCTTATCCATTCCAAAGGCGCTCGTTAAGGTCGGACTGGTGATTTGCGCGAAGATAGGCTACTTGCGGCACCGAAACAGTTTTTCGGTGCCACTGGGGGCGGGACGACCCGACCCTCACGACGCGCCCCTATCTGTCACAAGGAAAGCTTCTCGTGAAGGTCATCGCCTCTACGCTCCGCAAAGGCAATGTCGTCGATATGGACGGCAAGCTCTATGTGGTTCTCACCGCCCAGAACATCCACCCCGGCAAGGGCACGCCCGTCACCCAACTCGACATGCGCCGCATCTCCGACGGCGTGAAGGTTTCCGAGCGCTATCGCACCACCGAGCAGGTCGAGCGCGCCTTCGTGGAGGACCGCGAGCACACCTTCCTGTACCAGGACGGCGAGGGCTTCCATTTCATGAACCCGGAGACCTACGACCAGGTGGTCGTGCCAGAGGACATCATCGGCGACCAGAAGGCCTATCTCCAGGAAGGCATGGCCGTGATGCTCTCGACCCACAACGGCGTCGCGATCGCCATCGAGCTGCCGGCCCGCGTGACCCTCGAGATCACCGAGACCGAGCCGGTCGTGAAGGGCCAGACGGCTTCCTCGTCCTACAAGCCCGCTATGCTGTCGAATGGCGTGCGCACCCTCGTGCCGCCCCACATCCAGGCTGGCACCCGCGTCGTGATCATGACGGAAGACGGCTCCTACGTGGAACGCGCGAAGGACTAAAGGGACTTATGTCTTTCACGTCATCACCGGCCTTGTGCCGGTGATTCCGATTTGGAGGGGCACGGCGTTTCAGTTCATCGAGATGGCCGGCACAAGGCCGGCCATGACGAAGGCAAATTCCAGTCAGGCCTTGAAGGGCAGGAGGTTTCGGTGGAGTCTCACCGGAGGTCCTGCCCTTAAATTTTGGAGTCGAACGGTTACATGGCGCGCGGTCTTGTGAATCCCATCAATCCCCTCGTCGCGGATGTGGGAAGTCCTCCGATCCCCGAGGCTCAGAGCTGGACCAGGCGCTATGACGGCTCGTTCGGGCCGCTGATCAACCTGTCTCAGGCCGTTCCGGGCAACGCGCCCCATGCGGAGCTGCTGGAGCGGATGGCCGCCGCGGCAGGGTCGGCGGCGGGCTCGCAATATGGGCCCATCAACGGCGATGTGGATCTCCGCCAGGCCTATGCGGACGATCTCTCCCGGCTCTACGAGGGCCGGATCACCTCCGAGGACACGGCGATCACGGCCGGTTGCAACATGGCATTCTTCGCCGCCATGATGCTGCTCGCCCATCGTGGCGAGGGGGTGCTGCTGCCGACGCCCTGGTATTTCAACCATCAGATGACCCTCGAAATGCTCGGCATCGAGCCGCGCCCGCTGCCCTGCCGGCCTGAGAACGGCTTCGTGCCCCGCGTGGAGGATGCGGAGGCGCTGATCAACGACAAGGTCAGGGCCATCGTGCTGGTCACGCCCAACAATCCGACCGGAGCCGTCTATCCCGCTCATGTCATCGAAGCTTTCGCGCAGCTCTGCCGCAGACGCGGCATTTACCTCGTGATCGACGAGACTTACCGGGATTTTCTGCCGCAGGAGATGAACCGCGCGCACGGGCTGTTTACGTCCGAGGAGTGGCGGGGCACGGTGATCCAGCTCTATTCCTTCTCGAAGTCCTACGCGATTCCGGGGCACCGCACCGGAGCCATCACAGCCGACGCCAAACTCGTCGAGCAGATCGCCAAGATTCTCGACTGCATCCAGATCTGTGCCCCGCGAACCGCCCAAGCAGCGCTGCCCTGGGCCATCGATGCCCTGCGCGACTGGCGCGAGGACAACCGGGCGGAGATCAACCGGCGCGCACAGGTTTTTCAGGAGGCTCTGGCGCCTCTTCCGGAATGGAGGATTGAGTCGGTCGGGGCCTATTTCGCCTATCTGCGCCATCCGTTCTCGGAGGCCAAGGCGCAACATGTGGCGGAAAAGCTCGCAACGGAGCGGGGCGTTCTCTGCCTCCCGGGAAGCTATTTCGGACCCGGTCAGGAGGGGCATCTGCGTGTCGCCATCGCCAATGTGGCTGCCGATGTCCTGAGCGGTCTGACGGAGCGCTTTCGCGGTCTGTCGCTCTGACCCTCCCCGTGAGGATGAGGCACAATCTGGGGGGCGTGCCCTTGGCAGGATGCTAGGGCGATGGTTACTCTCTCCTGCAGACAAGGCATCCGGCAGGGATGCTCGGGGATTCGTTTTTGACCGTCAAAGTGGACGTGACAGCAGTACCAGGAGACCGACATGCGGAGCCGTTGCACGGTTCCGCAAACGGCGCTGCCTTGGTTGCGGAGCGCCCCTCGTCATCACGGTCGGATTACAGGCGGCGTTCCTCGAGAAGCTACGCGGCGCTCGATCTCGGTACGAACAACTGTCGCCTTCTCATTGCGGAACCTGCGCATTTCGGCTTTCGTGTCGTCGATGCGTTCTCGCGCATCGTGCGGCTCGGTGAAGGTCTCGGTCTCGGCAATCGCCTGAGCGAAGACGCGATTTCGCGCACCCTCGATGCGCTGCGTGTCTGCCGTGAGAAGATGGCCGCGAAGGATGTGGCCAGAGCGCGGCTCGTGGCAACGGAAGCCTGCCGGCTGGCCGAGAACGGCCCGTCCTTCATTGAGCGCGTGCGCGACGAGCTCGACCTGGAACTCGAGGTTGTCGATCGCAAGACGGAAGCCTACCTCGCCGTCACGGGTTGCGCGTCCCTGGTCGATCCCAAGGCCCATTCGGTCATCGTGTTCGATATCGGTGGCGGCTCGACGGAGATCGCCTGGCTCGACGGTCAGGCGCCGCATGCCTTCGCCGATCCCTGCAAGCGCATCCGCGCATGGGATTCGCTGCCCGTCGGTGTGGTCACGCTGGCCGAGCGCTATGGCGGGATCGACGTCACGCCCAAGACTTTCGAGGGGATGGTCGAGGAGGTGTCCGAGCTTCTGCTCGACTTCGCCCTCGTCGCGGCTCCGGCAGGGAGGGCGCACAACTTCCATCTGCTCGGAACATCGGGAACCGTGACCACGGTCGGGGGCATTCACCTGGGCCTCGCGCGCTACGACCGGCGCCGGGTCGATGGAATGTGGATGCGCCACGGCGAGATCTCGACAGTGATGCAGCGGCTGCTGCATTCGGACTTCACGCAGCGGGCCGAGAACCCCTGCATCGGCAAGGACCGTGCGGATCTGGTTCTCGCGGGCTGCGCCATTTTGGAAGCGATCCGGCGGGCTTTTCCCTCGGAGCGCCTGCGCATCGCGGATCGCGGACTGCGCGAAGGAATTTTGATGAAGATGATGCGAGAGGATTCAGTGTGGCGAGGGGGCCAGCGGTGAGCGCCAAGACAGGTTCCGGGGTCCGCAATCTCAAGCAGCGCGTGAAAACCGCCAACAAGCGGTCCCTCTCGTCCCAGAAGTGGCTGGAGCGTCAGCTCAACGATCCTTATGTGGCCCGTGCGAAGCGCGAGGGCTACCGCTCGCGCGCGGCCTTCAAGCTGATCGAGATCGACGACAAGTATAAGATCCTGAAGCCAGGCCAGCGTATCGTCGATCTCGGCGCCGCGCCCGGCGGCTGGTCTCAGATCGCCGCCAAGAAAGTCGGGCCGAACGGAAAGGTCGTCGGGATCGACCTCCTTCCCATCGACCCGATGGCGGGGGTCGAGTTCATCCAGCTCGATTTCCTGGACGAGAGCGCGCCGGCCAAGCTGATCGAGATGCTCGGCGGCCCAGCCGATGTGGTCATGTCCGACATGGCCGCCAACACGACGGGTCACAAGAAGACCGACCACCTGCGCATCATCGGCCTGGCTGAGGCGGCGATCTATTTCGCCCGCGAAATCCTTGCCCCCGGCGGCGCCTTCGTGGCCAAGGTTTTCCAGGGCGGCACCGAGAACCAGCTGCTTGCCGATCTCAAGCGCGACTTCGCGGTCGTGCGTCACGTCAAGCCGGCGGCAAGCCGGGCCGACTCGGCGGAACTCTATGTGCTGGCCACCGGTTTCCGGGGGCGGGGGGACGAGACGCCGGCCGCCTGACGGGTTCTTGCCCGAAGCCTTCGAGCATAAGGAAACGACCATGGCACCGCATCAGATCGGCATCATCGGCCTCGGCAAGATCGCACAGGACCAGCACCTGCCGGTCATCAAGGCGAATCCGGATTTCGAGCTTCTGGCCGTCGCCAGCCAGCGCGGGTTGCAGCCGGACGAGGCCAAGTACAGTTTCCAGGATTATCGGGACCTCCTGAAGATTCCCGAGGTGGAGGCCGTGTCCATTTGCACGCCGCCTCAGGTGCGCCACCAGATTGCCCGCGATGCGCTCCTGGCGGGAAAGAGCGTGCTTCTGGAAAAGCCGCCTGCCGCCACCTTGAGCGAACTCCAGGATCTCAAGGAGCTCGCCGCCAAGGTGGGCAAGGTCGTCTTCACCAGCTGGCACGCCCAGTACAACAAGGCGGTCGAGGAGGCGAAGAAGGCACTCGCCGGCTGGACGATCAAGCGCCTCCTGGTGACCTGGAAGGAAGATGTCAGGCACTGGCATCCAGGCCAGCAATGGATCTGGCAGGCTGGTGGATTCGGCGTGTTCGATCCGGGGATCAACGCCCTTTCCATCGTCACCCGCATCATGCCCGAGCCTGTCTTCATCAAGGCGTCGAACCTGGAGTTCCCCGCCAACCGTGATGCCCCGATCGCCGCACATCTCACGTTTTCCATGAGCCACGGCCAGGGCGATCTGCAAGCCGTGTTCGACTGGCGCCAGACCGGCCCGCAGACCTGGGACATCGAGGTGGAGACGGAGGCTGGCTTGAGCCTCAAGCTGAGTCACGGCGGCAGCTGCCTGGAGATCGGCGGAAAGCTCATGGTGCAGGAGGAGCCTGCCGAATATCAGGGGATCTATCGCCGTTTCGACGACTTGCTGAACTCCGGCCAATCGGAGGTGGACGACGCCCCATTCCGCCTCGTGGGCGATGCCTTCATGATCGGAAAGCGGGTGCAGGTGGACGCTTTCGAGGATTAATACATCCATCACTCCGGATGAGGTGTAGCGAAATCCGGAATTGGGCCAGAATTAACCTCCCCGTCATCACCGGCCTTGTGCCGGTGATCCCGATTGGAAACGCGCCGCGCTTCACAGGATCGAGATGGCCGGGACAAGCCCGGCCGTGACGAGGAGGGGACTCCTAAGCCAGGTACTTCTTGAGAAACGCTATCGTGCGGCCCCAGGCCAGTTCCGCCGCTTCCTTGTTGTATCGGGCGGCGCCGGTGTCGTTGTTGAAGGCGTGGTTGGCTCCCTCGTAGACGTAGATCTCGTAGGTCTTGCCTGCCTTTTTCAGAGCCGCCTCGTAGGCCGGGATGCCCGCATTGATGCGCTCGTCGAGCCCACCATAGTGCAGCATCATAGCGGCATTGATCTTCGGGACGTCTTCGGGGTTGGGCTGGCCGCCGTAATAGGCCACGCCCGCGTTGAGGTTGGGTTCGTTGACGGCAAGGTTATTGACCGCGCCGCCGCCCCAGCAGAAGCCGATGGCTCCGACCTTGCCGTTGCTGTCCGGGCGCCCCTTCAGGTAGGCCACCGCCGCCTTCCCGTAGGCGGTCACGTCCGGTGTCTTGAGCTGGCCGATCATCTCGCGGCCCTTATCCTCGTCGGCGGGCGTGCCGCCCATGGGGGAGAGACAATCGAGGCCGAGCGCGATGAAGCCCTGCGTCGCCACCCGCCGGGTCACGTCCTTGATATGCGGGTTGAGGCCCCGGTTCTCATGGATGACGATGACGGTCGGCAGCCTGCCCGTGGCATCCCTCGGCTTCACGAGATAGCCCTTGAGACCTGGGACACCTGGAACGTCGACGGTCTCGGCAATAATCCTCGGATCGTTCTCCTGGACGGTCTGGGCCTTGGCATAGTTGCTCTGCAGGACCGTCAGCACGGTCGTCGCTGCGGCGCTGCTGCCGGCCAGCGCGGCGAGTTTGTCGAGAAAGCTCCGGCGGCTCATGCCGCCATGGGTGAAGTCGTCGTAAAGGTCGATGATGCGCTGATCCACGGGCGGCCTCCTAGGCATCGGGCTCATCCGATGCGTTCGTTCCCGACGCGAAGGTAGCGCAGCCTAGCGGCCCGAAATACCGTCCCCGAGGCCGGCAGAGGCCGGTTTGGCCTTCACAATCTTGTGTCCCGACATCTCGGCGCCGGCCGTTGGCGACAGGCCGATGAAAACGAAACCTGCCAGAGCGGACACGGTCGCAACCGCCCAGAAGGCTGGGCCGAAATCGGAGGCTGTGATGGCTGGATTTCCGTCTAGGCCGGCCGCCGTTTCCAGCACGAAAGCCCCGAAGGCCACGCCGATGCTGAGGGAAACCTGCTGCAGGGCGCTCGACAGGCTGGTGGCGTAACTCATCTCCCGGTTGGAGATCTCCGCATAACCGATGGCGTTGAGGCTCGTGAACTGGAGCGACCGGAAGCAGCCGCCGACCAGCAGGATGATCATCATCAGCCAATGGGGGGTCTCGGGCGTGAAGAAGCCGTTGGCGGCCACGAAGGCAGCCCCGATGAAGGCGTTGATCGTGAGGAGGCGGCGGAAACCCGTCCGCTCCAGGATGCGCTTGGCCATGGTCTTCATGAACAGCGCGCCCACGGCCGCGATGAACGTCAGCGAGCCGGAGGCGAGGGGGCTCAAACCGAAGCCCACCTGCAGCATCAGGGGCAGAAGGAACGGTATCGCCCCGATGCCGACGCGGAAGAGGAAACCGCCCACCACGCTGATGCGGAAGGTCGGGATCTTCAGCAGGCTGAGACGCAGGACCGGATAGGGCGTGCGCCGCGCATGGAAGACGTAGAGGACGAGGCAGATCGCGCCGATCACGACGCAGCCGAGTGAGATCTCCTCCGGGATCAGATGCCGCCCGCCCGAGGCGAAGCCGAGCATGAGCAGGGCGAAGCCGAATCCCGAAAGCAGGAAGCCGATGAAATCCAGCGGCGGCGTGTCCTCTTCTTTGATGTTCGGCACGAACATCGTCGCCAGCACGATGCCGAGAATGCCGATGGGGATGTTGATGAAGAAGATCCAGCGCCAATGGAAATATGTGGTGATGAAGCCCCCGAGCGGTGGCCCGATGATCGGCCCGACGAGAGCCGGGATCGTCAGGGTCGCGAGAGCCTGCACCACCTCGGTGCGAGGGACGCTTCGAAGAAGCACGAGGCGGCCCACGGGCACCATCATGGCCCCGCCGGCTCCCTGGACGAACCGGGCGATCACGAACCATTCGAGGGAGTTGGAGGCCGCGCAGGCGAGGGAGCCCGCCATGAACACCCCGATGGCGACCGTGAAGATCGTGCGAGCACCATACTTGTCCGCCATCCAGCCGGAGATCGGGATGAAGATGGCGAGGCTGACCAGATAGGAGGTCAGGGCCAGCTTGAGGGCAATCGGGTCCGTCCCCAGGCTTTGTGCGATCATCGGCAGGGACGTCGAGATCACCGTCGAATCCGTGTTCTCCATGAACAGGGCTGTGGCGATGATCAGCGGGAGAAGACGGGATTGACGCATGACTCGTGGGACTTAGCGCATCGTGCGGAAAAGTGGACCCGGTTTTCCGCAAAGAACGATGCGCGGGTTAAAAAAGAGGCATCGGATCGATCCCAAAAGTGCAAATCCACTTTTGGGATCGATGCCTTAGCGCTCGTTACCTCCCTTGCAAAGAGCGAAAAGGCGCAAGGCAGGTCTTCTGGAGAAGCGACACTCGACCCTTTGCTAATTGACAGGCCCGTGCTACGGACCCGTGCCAACTCGCCAAAGCGTTATTCTCTTAAATCCGCACCCCTGAAGGAGTTGGTTATGGCCTCTGTATTTGCCGATAAGTTCATCGAAGGACTGACCTTCGATGACGTGCTCCTCCGGCCCGGCCGCTCCGAAGTCCTGCCCGGCGACGTCGACGTGGCGACCCGGCTGACACGGACCATCCGCCTCAACATGCCGATCATCGCCTCCGCCATGGACACGGTGACGGAAGCCCGCATGGCCATCGCCATGGCTCAGAACGGCGGCCTGGGTGTGATCCACCGCAATCTCGAGCCGGAGGCCCAGGCCGAGCAGGTCCGCCTCGTGAAGCGCTACGAGTCCGGCATGGTGATGAACCCGATCACCATTCATCCCGACGAGACCCTGGCTGAAGCCCTTGCCATGATGAAGCATCACGGCATTTCTGGCATTCCGGTGGTGGAGCGCGGCCCCGGCGGCACCAAGGGCAAGCTCGTCGGCATCCTGACCAACCGTGACGTGCGCTTCGCCAACAATCCCGGCCAGAAGGTCTCCGAGCTGATGACCAAGGACCGGCTGATCACTGTCCGCGAGGGCGTGAGCCAGGACGAGGCCCGCCGCCTCCTGCACCAGTTCCGCATCGAGAAGCTCCTGGTCGTCGACGATCATTACCGCTGCATCGGCCTGATCACCGTGAAGGACATCGAGAAGCAGGTCGCCTACCCGAACGCCGCCAAGGACGCGCAGGGCCGCCTTCTGGTTGCCGCCGCCACGACGACGGGCGAGCAGGGCTTTGAGCGCGCCGAGCGCCTCATCGATGCGGGTTGCGACGTGGTGGTGGTCGATACCGCCCATGGCCACTCGGTGAAGGTTCTGGACAGCGTCACTCGCGTGAAGAAGCTCTCCAACGCCGTCCAGGTCGTGGCCGGCAATGTGGCGACCCGGGAAGGCGCACAGGCGCTCATCGATGCGGGCGCGGATGCGATCAAGGTCGGCATCGGCCCCGGCTCGATCTGCACCACTCGGATCGTGGCGGGCGTCGGCGTGCCCCAGCTCACGGCCATCATGGAGGCCGTCGAGGCCGCTTCGCAGGCCGACGTCCCGGTGATCGCCGACGGCGGCATCAAGTTCTCGGGCGATCTCGCCAAGGCCCTCGCGGCCGGAGCCTCCTGCGCCATGGTGGGCTCGCTGCTCGCCGGCACGGACGAGACCCCGGGCGAGGTGTTCCTCTACCAGGGCCGCTCCTACAAGTCCTATCGCGGGATGGGCTCGGTCGGTGCCATGGCCCGCGGGTCGGCGGACCGCTACTTCCAAGCGGAGGTGCGCGACACCCTCAAGCTCGTGCCGGAAGGCATCGAGGGGCAGGTGGCCTACAAGGGACCGGTTTCGGCCGTGCTGCACCAGCTCACCGGTGGCCTTCGTGCCTCCATGGGCTATGTGGGCGCCGCGAACCTGCCGGAGTTCCAGGAAAAGGCCAAGTTCATCCGCATCACAAGCGCTGGTCTTCGTGAAAGCCATGTCCATGACGTGACGATCACCCGGGAAAGCCCTAATTACCCGACTCGTAGCTAAGCTTGAGTCGAGTTTTACCCATGAGCATCACCGCCATCCTTCTCCCCGTCTATGTCCAGGTCGCGATGACCATCCTGCTGCTGCTTTGGATGGGCAGTTCGCGACTGGGCAGCCTTCGGGCCGGCGACGTGAAGGTGAAGGATATCGCCTTGGGCGAGCGCAACTGGCCTACGCGCATTCTTCAGGTCCAGAACTCGTACCACAATCAGTTCGAGTTGCCGGTCCTGTTCTACGTGCTGGTGGTGCTGGCGCTGATCACCCGCAAGGCCGATATGCTCTTCGTGGTGATGTCCTGGATGTTCGTGGCAAGCCGCCTCGTCCATGCAGCAATCCACACGACGTCCAACAAGGTGCCCTTGCGCTTTCAGGCCTTCGTGGTCGGGGTGCTGATCCTAGTCGCCATGTGGGTCATCTTCGGCATTCGGGTGCTGGCGGCCGAGACGGGCGTTTAGGAACAGGCGGGATGGGCGCTGTACCCATCCCGCCCATCGCATTAGTACTTCCGGCCGCTCTCGAGCTGGGTCTTGGCATCCATCTGCTTCATCGGGGGCGGAGTGAGGTCGGCAGCCGGGGCCGTTGCGCAGGCAGCGATGGTCAGGGTAAGGCCGACGGCAACGAGGCCGCGGGTCAGTCGGGTCAACATAGAGAGTGGCTCCAAAGAGGAATCGTGCGGAATGCACGCACCCTCACCATCCACTCTCGATGAGGACGGAAAATAGGAAACAATGTGTCGTTTCTACGGCCAAGCTTGAGTGTGCTTTTTCGATGACACCTGCCGCACGCATCTCCGCCGCCATCGAGGTTCTGGCCGATATCGAGGCCCGCCGCCGTCCGGCGACCGACGCCCTGAAGGATTGGGGCCTGTCCCATCGTTTCGCCGGGTCCAAGGATCGAGCCGCCATCGCGAGCCTCGTCTATGACGCCCTGCGCCGGAAGTCCTCTGCCGCCTGGATCATGGGCGAGGCGACGCCTCGCGCGGTCGTGCTCGGCATGCTGAAGCTCCAGCGAAACATGACACCCGATGCCATCGCGGCGCTTTTCTCGGGCGAACGTTTCGCGCCTGCCCCCCTCTTGGCCGACGAGCGGGAGCGTCTGGAGAAGGCCGATCTCAGCGGCGCGCCGGCGCATGTAGCCGGCGACTTCCCGGACTGGATCGAGCCTTCGCTCCAGCACCTCTTCGGGGAAGATCTCGTGCCTGAGATGCAGGCCCTCACCACCCGCGCCCCGCTGGATCTGCGGGTGAATACCCTAAAGGTTTCCTCTCGCGAGGAGGCGCACGATGCCCTGCCGCATTTGGGCGCCGTCGAGACGCCGCTCTCGCCGCTAGGATTGCGCATTGCCCCGAGCGAGGATGGACGCGGTCCGGCCGTGCAATCCGAACCCGAGTTCCTGAAAGGCTGGATCGAGATCCAGGATGAGGGCTCGCAGCTCGTGGCGCTCCTGTCCGGCGTCAAGCCCGGCGAGCAGGTGGTCGATCTCTGCGCCGGCGGCGGCGGCAAGACCCTGGCGCTGGCGGCCATGATGGAGAACCACGGCCAGATCTACGCTACCGACAACGATGCCCGCCGACTGGCACCGATCCACGACCGGTTGGCGCGGGCAGGGGTGCGCAATGTCCAGGTGCGGACCCCGAGGGCGAAGGCCGATGCGGTGACGGATCTCGACGGGAAGATCGATTGCGTTCTGGTGGACGCACCCTGCACGGGCGTCGGCACCTGGCGGCGCAACCCGGATGCGAAGTGGCGCCTGCGCCCTGGCAGCCTGGAGACCCGGCGCAAGGAACAGGACGCGGTCCTCGACCGGGCGGCCCGGCTGGTGAAACCGGGCGGGCGCATCGTCTACATCACCTGCTCGATCCTTCCGGAAGAGAACGACGACGCGCTGTCGGCCTTCATGGAGCGCCACGACGGCTTCAGGCCCATGCCTGTCGGCAAGGCCTTGGAGGCGGCGCAGCTCGGCCATCTGAAAGGTCTTGTCCGTCCGACCGTCCATGGGCTCCAGCTGACCCCGCACAAGACCGGGACCGACGGCTTTTACGCCGCGATCCTGGTGCGAAACCCATGAAAAGCCTCATATTTCGATTGTTGTTCTGACACCGAAGGCCGTAAGAACCCGCCATGACCCAGACCCACGATAAAATCCTCATCGTCGATTTCGGCTCCCAGGTGACCCAGCTCATCGCACGGCGCGTGCGGGAGGATGGCGTCTATTCGGAGGTGGTGCCGTTCCAGAAGGCCGCCGAGGCGATCCGGACCATGAAGCCCAAGGGCGTGATCCTCTCGGGAGGACCGGAATCGGTGACGACGGATGCGTCGCCGCGTGCCCCGCAGGAGCTTTTCGATACGGATCTTCCCGTCTTCGGCATCTGCTACGGCCAGCAGACCATGGCGGCGCAGCTCGGCGGTGAGGTGGAGAGCGGGCACCATTCTGAATTCGGCCGCGCCGAGGTCGAGGTGCTGACGGAGAGCCCGCTGTTCCAGGGCGTCTGGCAGGTCGGCAAGAAATATCCCGTGTGGATGAGCCACGGCGATCGGGTCACCAAGCTGCCGCAGGGCTTCGAGGTGCTGGCGATCTCCGAGAACGCACCCTTCGCGGCGGTGGCTGACGAGGAACGGAAATTCTATGCGGTGCAGTTCCACCCGGAGGTGGTGCACACACCGCAGGGCGCGCAGCTCATCCGCAACTTCGTGCGTGACATCGCCGGCTGCAAGGGCGACTGGACCATGAAGGCCTTCCGCGAGGAGGCT
Organism: Microvirga sp. 2MCAF35; assembly: GCF_052115545.1. Lineage (NCBI taxonomy): Bacteria > Pseudomonadati > Pseudomonadota > Alphaproteobacteria > Hyphomicrobiales > Methylobacteriaceae > Microvirga > Microvirga sp. 2MCAF35. The sequence continues at coordinate 22,928 of NZ_JBFRGW010000011.1, read as the reverse complement.
ATCGAGCGTATCCGCGCCCAGGTCGGCACCGGTCGGGTGATCTGCGGACTGTCCGGCGGCGTCGATTCCGCCGTGGCGGCCGTGCTGATCCACGAGGCCATCGGCGACCAGCTCACCTGCGTGTTCGTCGATCACGGCCTGCTTCGCGCTGCGGAAGCCGAGCAGGTAGTCACCCTCTTTCGCGACCACTACAATATCCCGCTCGTGCACGTGCAGGCGCAAGATCTGTTCATCGGCGCGCTCGAAGGCGTGTCCGACCCTGAGGTCAAGCGCAAGACCATCGGCAAGCTTTTCATCGACGTGTTCGATGAGGAGGCCAAGAAGATCGGCGGTGCGGACTTCCTGGCTCAAGGCACACTCTATCCCGACGTGATCGAGAGCGTCTCCTTCACGGGCGGACCTTCGGTCACCATCAAGAGCCACCACAATGTGGGCGGCCTGCCCGAGCGCATGAAGATGAAGCTCGTGGAACCCCTGCGTGAGCTGTTCAAGGACGAGGTGAGGGTGCTCGGCCGTGAGCTCGGCCTGCCGGACGCCTTCGTGGGCCGCCACCCGTTCCCGGGCCCGGGCCTCGCCATCCGCGTTCCCGGCGAAATCACGCGCGAAAAACTCGACATCCTGCGCAAGGCCGACGCGATCTACCTCGAGGAGATCCGCAATGCCGGCCTTTACGACGAGATCTGGCAGGCTTTCGCGGTGCTCCTGCCGGTTAAGACTGTCGGCGTCATGGGTGACGCGCGCACCTACGACCACGTCTGTGCGCTCCGCGCCGTGACCTCCATCGACGGCATGACGGCGGATTTCTATCCCTTCGACATGGGTTTCCTCGGGCGTGTCGCGACCCGCATCATCAACGAGGTGAAAGGCATCAACCGCGTCACCTACGACATCACCTCGAAGCCGCCCGGCACTATCGAATGGGAGTAGGGGTAAATATTCCTATCAGACCAGGAATACCTCATAGAAAAGCACAGTATTGAAGTCAAGCCCGCAGAATCGCGGGCTTTTTTCATGTCTAGCCGTCACTGATCTGAAAGTCCCGGCAGCGAGTAAAACCAGGTAAAACGCGAAGGAGGCCGAGTTTTTCTTGGCACTATTGATGGTACGGGATCCTACGCCCTCGCCAAATGTGCTTGATACCAAAGCACCTAAAGTACAGCGGTCATGGTATCGGAAACGCGCAAAGCCTTGCCGAGTAACGGAATAACACTGGTTTTCGCGCGTTTTCAAATCATGGTATCGCGGGTCGATCGGATTTTCCGGAAAATCATGAATAGCGAAGCATCTACAGGTACTTGGGGCGGTTTCCGGGTTCTGACGCCGTTGATGATGTGGCCGCATCATCAATAGCCACTGGTTTCTAAATCGAACCGCAATTTCCGATAGGAACTATCAATCACGCGCACGGCTCGGCAGCGGTACAATTCTCTCCGTCAACAACCCACAAAGGAGAGATCATGAATGGTGCACGCGAATTCGCCCAACTTTTCCAGACCGGCCAGCACGGCCGTTTGTACCTGGTTTCCAGTAGTCACGGACGAGGGAAGACCTTCCACGTCTACGTGCTACCGGAAGGCGTCGAGGCCAAGCCAAACCACAACTGCGCGCCGCTGAACGTTGATGCCGTCGAGGTCTACGGCATCACCGGCGGCCAGCCGGGCTGGACCGAAACGTACGGCTGGCTGCACAAGGGCCGGTGGCAGGATGACTTTGCAAAACTGGTCGCAGAGCGCCGCGCCCAGATCGCGGATAGGGAAGCGAAACAAGAGCGCGATCGTGTGGCTGCTGAAGCGGCAAGGATCGCCCGGCAAAGGGAGCTGCTGGCTAGCTACTAAGGCCCGCACTGGAATGGCAGCGACTACCAGAGTGACTGATTGAGCTGCGGGACCACTGAGTATGACTTGAACGCTAGGCGCGCCTTGCAGAGTGACACGCTGGTCGCTTGGTCGCCCAGCGCATCCTTCAGCTCGTCCCTAGCCAGCGTTGAACGGTGCCCTACGATGACCTCTCGCAAGGCGATCTCGTCGGAGAAGTCCGTGAAGTGGCGATCTTCTTCGTCCGGCTTCTCACCCCTGAGATCGACGTAGACACGCACTTCATTCTCGTATTGCCAGTGAATGTACTTGGTCGAGATGATCTGCTTGAAGTGCTCCCAACGATCATCTCCCGCTTTCCGAAGCAGGGCATCACTCGGCTCGGTCAGCATCGCGCTATATCGTACCGAGTCAAGTCGTTCGTCAGGGATATCGAATCCGAGGCATAGTCCTCGATGCCGGTCAGCATAGTGCGCCCACTGGACTGGGTTCTTCCAGTCTCGGCTGAAGCATAGAATCCCGATGGACTCGTGTAGCCAGTCCTTAACCGCTCTAAATGCTCTACGCACTTCTCTATCAGCGGTCGCAATCTCGAACTCGAAAGGGTCGTTCAGGTCGTGAACGCGAGAGACCTTGAGATGCCGCTTGCGGATGTCATCCAGCCCCCACTTTTGATCTATGAAGTGATAGACGCGCAACTCAGCCTCTCCCGACAATAAGCCCCCTATTGAGTACCTTCTAGCGGCCGGCTAAACCACCTCGGAATCGCGTTTTCGGGCCATGGCACGGTTCATGGTATCGTATCCACAGGCAATCTTTAAGTGCTGGAAAACATGAGCTTTTTCTGGTCGGAAACAATCGAATGGGAGTAAGCGATGCCGGTCACGATCTACGGTATCAAGAATTGCGACACGATGAAGAAGGCGCGTGCCTGGCTTGAGGCCAAGGACGTGCCTTATGCCTTTCACGACTACAAGGTGGCTGGCATCGACCGCCCGGGGCTCGAAGCCTGGGCTCGCCAAGTGGGCTGGGAGACGCTTCTCAACCGGGCGGGAACCACCTTCCGCAAGCTGCCTGACGCGGACAAGGCTGGGCTCGACGAGCCGAAGGCGCTCGCGCTCATGCTCGACCAGCCCTCGATGATCAAGCGTCCCGTGCTCGACTTGGGCGGGCGCATTCTCGTCGGCTTCAAGCCGGAGCTTTATGAAGAGGCGGTTGGGTAAAGGCGTCAGGTTTCGATCGGCCCTTCAATGGGCCGCCAGACGCGGTCGGTCTCGGCAGCCTTCGGAATCTCAGGGCAGAGCATCCGCGAGGTGCTGCTTCACTCGATTGGCAGAATGACCTCGCACGACACTCCCGTCGGATCGTAGGATATCTGCGCCTTTCCGCCCAGCTCCGCGCCCAGTCCACGTTCGATGAGGCGGGAGCCGAAGCCTTTGTGTGTCGGGGGCTTCACGGGTGGCCCGCCGCGCTCCCGCCAGGACAGGAGAAGCTGACGCTCTTCACCATCTGGAGACGGACTGCGCAAGACCCAGACGATTTCGACCTCGCCGCTATCGTTCGAGAGTGCGCCGTATTTCGCGGCGTTGGTGGCGAGCTCATAAAGCGCCATCGAAAGCGAAAGCACCATTCTTGGGCTCACGCGCACCTTGGGACCGCGTACGTGGAGACGCTCAGGCGATCCACCGCGATAGGCCTTGATGGCTTCCTCAATCACGGAGGTCAGCTCCGCGCCCTCCCAGTTTTCTCGCGTCAACACATTATGGGATTGGGCGAGCGATATCAGCCGCCCCAGGAAGGCTTCATGCACGGTTCTTGGAATATGCGTGTTACGCAGGGTGTGGGCAGCAATCGATTGAACGGTGGCGAGCGTGTTCTTAACCCGATGGTTCAACTCGTTGATGAGCAGCCGCTGCTGCTCCTCGGCCTGCACACGCTCGATGGCAACGGAAGCGAGTTGAGAAAGCTGGACGATGACGGCCTCGTCCTCGGCATCGAACTCGCTTCCATCCGTTTTGTCTGAAAGCTGGATGAGCCCCAGAATCCTGTCGTCCTTCCAGACGAGAGGCGCCGCAAGCCACCCTCTCATTGGGGGATGAGCGCTCGCATATTGACCGAAGCCACGCCAGCGCGGATGTGCCTCAAGCTCGGCTTGCGTCATGCGGATCGGCTTATTGGCCTCGCCGATCATCGTGTAAATTCCCGAACCATGGGGAGAGGCCTTGAAGTCCTTCCATTCCTTGTACTTGTCGGACATGAGGTTGACGGCGATGAGTGAACTCCAGCTGTTGTTTCGAAGAAATCCGACGGTCGCTTGATGCACACCGACAATTTCCTGAGCGGCCTTCGTGACGCTGGTGAGCAATTCCTCGAGCGAGGCGGCCGCTGTGATGGCAAGAGAGGCGCTGGCGAGGGCCTGGAGCCTTTCGGAGCGCTTGCGTAGCGTTGCTTGGGGCTCATTGAAGTCCAGGGCATGAACCTCGAGGAGGGTACCGGAGACAATCTGGCTTCTATCTTGGAAAGGACAAGCCCTGAAGGTCACCGGAAGAGGAGTTCCGTTCTTGTGGCGGAAAACCGCCTCTCCCTTCAGCTCATGATCAATGAGATGCGGATGCTCCAAGAGCGATTTGTCATGGGATGCAGAGACGTTCCCGAGTCTGCCGGGGAGCAGGATCTCCCGCAATGAGCGACCCTGCAATTCACGCGAAGAGTAGCCTGTCAGCGTCTCGGCTGCGGCATTCATACCGGCACAGTTCTGGTTTCGGTCAATCAAGAGAAACGCAGTCGACAAGAGGTCGAACAGGTTCTTCGGATCGTCCTGGCTCTCCCACACTGCATCAAAGCCTTGTCGTAATGCCCCGGATATTGCCGGTTAAGTCAAATATCACATTGTACCTGTCCCAAGATGCAGGATTTGACGTCAATCAGCTTTCGTCGATAGGTATCAATGCTTCGCTACGCTTGTAGTTCTTTTGCTGGCGATTGATTATTGAGTTGTTATATCTGATCAGGAAAACGGGCCATTTTTGTGGCAATAAAACATTATAATGGAAAGATAGCTGCGGTAGGACGACTCTGGCTGTGACTCTCCCGAAGATCCCGCTTTCCTCTGGAATGGGCAGAGTGGCGATCCCGACAAAACAAAAGGCGGGCCGCAAAGCCCGCCTTTTTCGCTGTCCCTGTGAGCCGTCCTTACTGGATCTTCGGCGGCTCGTCGAAGTTCAGGCCGGGGAGGCCGCCTGGCTCGCCGGGAGCCCCTGGAGCACCGAGGCCTGGGACCAGAAGCTCGTCGAGCTTCTTCTGCACCGCTGCAGGGTCGACGGTCGGGCCCGCCCCCTTGTAGTGCGTGACGATGCCCGGGAATGTGATCACGATACCGACCATGATGAGCTGGATGATCACGAAGGGAATAGCGCCCTGGTAGATCTGTCCTGTGGTCACCGGCTCCATCTTCTTGCCCGTCAAGCGGTCGATATAAGGCACCTTGGGGGCCACCGAGCGCAGGAAGAAGAGGGCGAAGCCGAAGGGCGGGTGCATGAACGAGGTCTGCATGTTCACGGCCAGGATCACGCCGAACCAGATCAGGTCGATGCCGAGCTTGTCGGCCGCGGGTCCGAGGAGCGGAATGATGATGAAGGCCAGCTCGAAGTAATCGAGGAAGAAGGCCAGGAAGAACACCAGCAGGTTGACGACGATCAGGAAGCCGACCTGTCCGCCCGGAAGCGAAGTGAGCAGGTGCTCGACCCAGATGTGGCCGTTCACGCCGTAGAAGGTGAGCGAGAACACGCGGGCGCCGATCAGGATGAAGAGCACGAAGGCGGAGAGTTTCGCGGTTGCTTCCGTGGCCTGACGCACCAGGGTCCAATTGAACCGTGACGGATTGTTGTCGAGCTTGCGCTTGATGGCGGCCAGGATCACGGAGCCCAGCGCACCCATGGCGCCGCCTTCCGTCGGCGTCGCGAGGCCGATGAAGATGGTGCCGAGCACGAGGAAGATCAGCAGGAGCGGGGGCACCATCACGAAGGTGACCTGCTGGGCCATGTTCGACATGAGACGCAGCCCGGTGAAGCGCTCGATGATGCCGACGAGGAGCGCGTAGATCGCACCGGCGAGGATCATCTCGAAAGCGAGCGCAAGACCCTCGTGGTTCTGGCTGTGCAGATAGGCATAGACACCGACGAGAATGGCCGTCAGGACAGCCGAGATGGCGATGCGCTTGGCGCCGAGCATCTTGTTCATGAGGGCGCAGATCAGAGCCACCACGGTGGCCACGCAGATCGTCAGGATGACGAAGTCCGCACCAGCCTTCGTGCCGGTCTGCGACAGGACATAGTAGCCGATGAGGCCGGAGAAGATGACCAGGATGCCGAGCTGCCACACGCCGCGTGCGCCGTCGGGCTCGCGGTAACCGATGGCTTCCGGAGGAAGGCCGGGCGCCGATTTCGGGAAGATGATCGACATCAGCATGATGTAGCCGGCATAGAGCGCCGTCAGGATCAGGCCGGGCAGGAACGCACCCTCATACATGTCGCCCACCGAGCGGCCGAGCTGGTCGGCCATGACGATGAGAACGAGAGAGGGCGGGATGATCTGGGCGAGCGTGCCCGAGGCTGCGATCACACCTGAGGCGAGGCGGCGGTCATAGCCGTAGCGCAGCATGATCGGCAGGGAGATCAGGCCCATCGAGATCACGGAGGCGGCCACGACGCCGGTGGTGGCGGCCAGCAGCGCGCCCACGAAGACCACCGCATAGGCGAGGCCGCCGCGCACGGGCCCGAAGAGCTGGCCGATGGTGTCGAGCAGGTCCTCCGCCATGCCGGAGCGTTCGAGCACCAATCCCATGAAGGTGAAGAACGGGACCGCCAGCAGCACCTCGTTCGACATGGTGCCGAAGATGCGGTCGGGCAGGGCCTGCAGGAGCGGCCAGGAGAGGGTGATGGTGTCGGGCGCATAGGGAGCGAGTTCCACCGCGACGAAGAAGAACAGAAGGCCGTTGGCCGCCAGGGCGAAGGCGACTGGGTAGCCGAGCAGGAGGAAAACCACGAGCGCCGCGAACATGATCGGCGCGAGGTTCTGGGCAATCAATGCAGCCATTGACGGAAACTCCGAAAACTAAAAAGGCAGGCGCCGGGAATCAGCTGACGCCGTCGCCGGGGGGCGTGCCGCCCGCGCCGGGCGTGTTGACGGTGCCGATCTCCTGGATGAGGCGCTCGGCCTCGGCCTCGACGCTGTGGCCGCTGGCCTCTTCATCCGCGAGCTTGCCGTTCAAGATGGCCACGCGCTTGATCAGCTCGCTCAGCCACTGGAAGAACATCGAGATGAAGCCCAGCAGAATGAGGCCCTTGGCCGGCCATATCAGCAGGCCACCGGCATTCGACGAGACCTCGCCGGAGCGATACGAATTGATGAAGTAGGGGATGCACAGCCAGAGCAGCAGGGCCACGAAAGGGAACAGGAAGAAGACGTGGCCGAACACGTCGATCCTGTCCCGGCCGCGCTTCGACAGCCTGCTCGAGACGATGTCGATGCGGATGTGCTCGTTCGCCTTCAGGGTCCATGCGGCGCAGAGCATGAACACGGCGCCGAACAGGTACCATTGCAGCTCGAGCCAGGCATTGGACGAGACGCCGAATACGCGCCGGATGATGGCATTGATGGCCGAGACCAGGATCGCTACCACGATGGCCCAGGCCGCGACTTTGCCGAGGCGTTCGTTGATCGAGTCGATGACACGGGATAGCCCAAGAAGTGCCGTCACCTGTCTCCCCCTGAAACTTGTTGAAATATTGCGGCCTAGCTACCGGACTTCGGGCGGTATCGCTAGTGCCGTTTTAGTCGAAAGCAAGGTTTGCGCGGTCCGTAGCGGAGAAATTTTCGTGCTGCAAGATAGCCTATTGTTAAAAGTTTAGGCAGTCCAAAGGTTTGACCGCGATGGGAAACTTGCGTCTGTGGCATTCAGGTTTTTCGCCCAGGCTGCGTCTTCCGTCGGTCCCATTTGGTATTCCGGGTTGGTATGGCTATAAGTTCCTAAAACTCGGAGGCAACCGTGACGCTGCTGATCGCCGGACTTGTGATCTTTCTCGGCATCCATTCCTTCAGCATGGCACGCAGGCGCCGGGCTGCCCTGATCGCAAGGATCGGGGAGGGACCGTACAAAGGTCTCTATTCCCTCGTGTCCCTGATCGGAATCGCCCTGATCGCTGTCGGCTTCGGCCAGTACCGGGCCAACGGCTACATCCCGGTCTGGGACCCGCCGGTCTGGACGCGCCACCTCGCTCTTCTCCTCGTGTGGCTCGCCTTCATCTGCCTCGCGGCAGCCTATTTGCCGGGACACATCAAGGCGCGGCTCAAGCATCCGATGCTCGCCGGGGTGAAAATCTGGGCCCTGGCGCATCTTCTAGCCAACGGCGATCTCGGGTCGATTCTCCTGTTCGGCTCCATCCTGATATGGGCGGTACTGGCCCGCATCAGCGCCAAGCGCCGTGACGTGGCGGCCCAGCACGGAGGGTCTGCGGCGCCGGCGGGATGGCGCAACGACACCTTGGCAGTGGTGATCGGAACGATGGCCTATCTCGTTTTTGTGTTCTGGCTGCATCCGTGGCTGATCGGAGTTCCGGTCGTGCCCACGAGGATGTGAGAATTGGGCGTGAGAATTCTTGGGTGCGAAGCCTCTCGCCTTGCGCGATGGTCTATGATCGCGCACGGGGCGGAAAAGTGGTCCCGGTTTTCCGCGAAGCACGATGCGTTCATTTATGAAGAAGCATCGGATTGTCCCAAAAGTGGGTTCCACTTTTGGGTCCGATGCTTTAACGACCTCCTTCGATTGCAGGAGGCGGCTGCCTTTAGGCCGCAAGAGTGAGACGATGGCCCCGAACGACGAGTTCATTCGCGAAGTCGATGAGGAATACCGCCGCGACCGGATCGCCCAGATCTGGAAGCGCTACAACGGAATCATCATCGGCGTGGTGGTGCTGGTCGTGGCCGGTGTGGGCGGCTGGCGCTTCTGGGAGCATACCCAGCAGACCCGGGCACAGGAAGCAGCCGTGCGCTACGAGGAGGCCCTGCGCCTCTCCTCCGAAGACAAGGGCCAGGATGCGCAAGCGGCCTTCGAGGCCCTGGTGAAGGAAGACGGCGGTACCGGCTATGCCATGCTCGCCCGTTTCCGTCTGGCAGCGGAACTCGGTCAGCAGAATGCCGAGAACGGCGCATCGGCCTTCGACGCGCTTGCCAACGACGCCTCTGTGCCGCCCCTGTGGAAGGACCTCGCGCACCTTCGCGCCGCCTGGCTGCGCATCGAAACGGCCGAACCCGCCAAGTTGCGTCAAGCCGTGGAGCCCCTCGCCGCACCGTCTGGAGCCTGGCGCCATTCCGCGCGGGAACTCTTAGGCTTATCCGGCCTTAAGGCCGGTGATATGGATTACGCAGGTCGCTGGTTCGACCAGATCGCCGCCGATCGCGAGACGCCGTCCTCCTTGAGGCAGCGCCTTGCCGTCTACACCGCCCTGGTGGCGGGCGGTCCGGTGCAGGCGACCCAGTAGGATAGGACAGGACATGACGGCGACCGTCGCCATTGTCGGGCGGCCGAATGTCGGCAAATCGACTCTTTTCAACCGTCTCGTCGGCAAGAAGCTGGCGCTCGTGGACGACCGGCCGGGTGTGACCCGCGACCGGCGCGAGGGCGAGGCCAGGCTCGGCGATCTCGAATTCCGCATCATCGACACGGCAGGCCTTGAGGAGGCGACCGAGGAATCGCTCCTCGGGCGCATGCGCGCGCAGACCGAGGCGGCCATTTCGGATGCCGACGTGATCCTGTTCGTGGTCGATGCCCGGGCCGGGATCCTGCCCGCCGACCGGCCCTTCGCCGAGATGGTGCGCCGCTCCGGCAAGCCCGTGATCCTCATCGCCAACAAGGCCGAGGGCGGCTCGGGCATGGCCGGTGCCTATGATGCATTTTCGCTCGGCCTCGGCGATCCGGTTCCGCTCTCCGCCGAGCATGGCGAGGGCATGGYGGACCTCTTCGAAGCGCTGATGCCTCACTTCCCCGACCCGAACGAGATGGAGGACGAGGAGGACGACCCGAACAAGCCGTTGCAGGTCGCCATTGTCGGGCGTCCGAACGCGGGCAAGTCCACCCTCATCAACCGCATGGTCGGCGAAGACCGGCTGCTCACCGGGCCCGAGGCCGGCATCACCCGCGATTCCATCTCGCTGGACTGGGAATGGCGCGGTCGCCCGATCAAGCTGTTCGACACGGCAGGCCTGCGCAAGCGCGCCCGTGTGGAGGACAAGCTCGAAAAGCTCTCCGTCGCCGATGCCCTGCGCGCCGTCCGCTTTGCCGAGGTGGTGGTGGTGCTGCTCGACGCCACGATCCCATTCGAGAAGCAGGACCTGTCCATCGTCGACCTAGTGGAGCAGGAAGGCCGGGCCCTCGTGATCGGCCTCAACAAATGGGATCTCGTCGCCGACCAGCAGGGCCTCCTGAAGGACCTGAAGGAGAAGGCCACCCGCCTGCTGCCGCAGGTGCGGGGCGCTCCGGTGGTGCCGCTCTCCGGGCTCGCCGGCAGCGGCATCGATCCGCTCATGAAGGCCGTGTTCCAGGTCTATGAGAAATGGAACACCCGGATTTCGACCGCGAAGCTGAACCAGTGGCTTTCCGAAGCCCTGGAGGCCAACCCGCCGCCCGCCGTCTCGGGCCGCCGGATCAAGATCCGCTACATGACGCAGGTGAAATCGCGCCCGCCGCATTTCGCCGTGTTCGGCAATCAGCTCGATGCCCTGCCGAAGAGCTATACGCGCTACCTCGTCAATGGTCTGCGCGAGGCCTTCGATCTGCCCGGCACCCCGATCCGGGTGTCCCTGCGCATGGGCCAGAACCCGTTCGACAAGGAACGGAAGTAGGCGCTTTCGTCCTTATCATGGCCGGCATCGTGCCGGCCATGGCATCGGCATTCCTCAATAGAGCGGCTGCAGCCTCACGTTAGGGATCACGAAAGGTCCCATCGACAGGAAGCCGTTCTCAAGGCGCAAGGGCGGCAGGGACGCGAGCTGCGGCTTCGCATTGGGCTGACCCTGCTGCGAGCGCGGTCCCTGTCCGAGCAGCATACCGAGAAGATTACCCCCGACACGCCCGCCGGTCAGGTTGCCCAGGAGACCGTCGAGCCCTGCGGCCGAGACGGTGAGCTGGCCCGCAGGGCGGTGCTGCTCGTCCAGGCGTAGCTCGCCCTTGGTCTCGATTTGGCGGGCGCCCTTGATGGCAGAAAGCATCAGGATGTCGAGCTTGCCGCCGGCATTGCGCCAAAGTTCCAGCTCCTCGACGATGGTCCTGCCCTTGAAACCATCGGCCTGAGTCACTGTGAGATCCGCGCTCAGATTGGTCGGCTCCGTTCCGCCTGCCAGAGCGTCAAGAATGGGGATACGCGCCTCCGTCACCGACGCAGCCACGTCGCCGGCGAGTTCGGCCCGGCGCGAGGGATTCGGACGGATATGCAGTTCCAGATGCCGGCCGGATCCGGCGATGTCGCCGGTGCCGAGCCCCGTCACCGAAATCTTCGGAGCATCGGCTGCCACCGACAGGCGCTGCAGGCCGGTCGGCGAGGCATTGATGCTGGCCTGCAGGAGGTCCCAGGTGCCGTCGACCGTCACCATCCCGTCCGTTACACGCAAGGGGCCAGCCACTTCCATGATGACCCGCCTGGGCTGATAGACCTGAGCCACAGCCTCGGTGCGCCCAAACGAGGCCGACACCGCTCCTCGCTTCAGGTTCAGGGACTCGCAGATGATTTCGATCCGGAACGGATAGCCCAGGATGGTGCGGTCGCCGCAGGTCCATTGCCGTCCATTCCTGGCTTCCGCGGCGATCCAGCCGTCGAGCGCCTCCGCCGTGCGGCTGCGGATCACGAACCACGCGATGCTCCAGGCGACGGCGACGAGCAGCAGCAAGACGAAGGGCGTGTAGAGCCAGAAGCGGCTGCGGCGAACGCTCGCCGGTGGGGCAGCCTGATCCATGCGCGATCTCCTGTTGTGTGGATGTGTGGTTACTGGTAGCGCCGGATGCAGGCAAGGTTCGGGCGCGGGTGACATGAAGGATCTCACGGAGGATTTATGGGTTTTCGGCTACGGCTCGCTCATGTGGCGTCCGGGCTTTCCCTTCGTCGAACGGATTCACGCACACCTTTACGGTTACCATAGGTCACTCTGCGTCTTCTCCCACGTTCATAGGGGAACGCCTGAGCATCCGGGGCTGGTACTCGGCCTCGACAGGGGCGGGCGCTGCCATGGGGTCGCCTTCCGGGTCGCACCGGAGGATGTGGAGGCGACGATCCAATACCTTCGCGAGCGCGAGCAGGTCACGTCCGTCTATCTGGAGCGACACCTGCCGGTGCGACTGGCCGACGCGCGCCGGATTCGTGCGCTGGCCTATGTGGTGGACCGCAACCATAGCCAATATGCGGGCCGCCTGTCCTATGACGAGGTGATCCGGTTCGTGCGACAGGGGCAGGGCATCTCAGGACGCAATCCCGATTACGTGCGCTCCACCTACGAGCATCTTATCGGCATGCACGTGGTCGATCCCCTGCTGCACCGGATCGTCGGCGCGCTCGATCAGGAGTCCTGAGTCTCGTCCTCGCGCAGATCCTCGAAGATCGCACGTCGGTCGTCCTCGGTCGCGGCGAGACGGTGGATATGGAGTTCGGTGGCGCCGAGATCCTGAACCTTGGCGAGCCAGCGCAGGCGGGTCTGCTCGCTCGGATCCGACGCTGCCATGGCGGCATCGACCACGATGCCGCTACCGGTTCGGTCGCGCTTCACCGCCAGGATCACCGCATCCGTGACCTCGAGAAGCTCCGTCTCGTTCAGTGGATGCACGCCGACGATATAGCGGCGTCCCGAACGGCCGCGCCAGGAACTCAAGGTGGAAGAGGAGCGAAGCCCAGCGGTCGCCCGTAGCCTTTCCTCGCGCACACCAGCCCTCCGCATTCGGTCGTTGCGGAGATCCCGCATGGCCGCGTTCCAGGATATGGTTCGTTTGTTCGCCATATGTTCTTATATGTAAGAACGGGCGCGTGAGTCGTCAAGGCTGCTGAAAGCTTGGCTGCGCATGGGTTTGCGGGTTTTTCGGTGTGTTTGCGAGGGGGCGCTAAATTCAGTCCTCGGCGTCATCACCGGCCTCGTGCCGGTGATGACGCCGGGAAAGGCGCAGCGCTCACAGCACCGGAATGGCCGGCACAAGGCCGGCCATGACGTGAGGAGGTTTGGTGAGAGCAAAACCGTGGAACAGCACCGTCACACCTTCGAGAGCGAGGTCTCCGAGGTGGAAGCCGGGCCCATGCCGAGTTCCGCGCGGCCTTCCTCAAGAAGCCGGTTGGAGGCCGTCTCGATGCGCTCTTGAACCAGCTTGAAGAACTCCTCACGGGCCAGCCCCGGAGCGATGGGGTCCTGAACCTCGATCCGCACGGTGCCGGGACGACGGATGAACTGGCGGCGGGGCCAGTAGAGGCCCGAGTTCATGGCAATGGGAATGCAGGGGAAGCCGAGATTCTGGTAGAGATGCGCCACGCCGTACTTGTAGGCCGGAGGTGCGCCCGGCGGGCGACGGGTGCCTTCGGGAAAGATGATGATCTGCCGGCCGTGCTGGGCCTCTTCCTTGGCTCGCGCCGTCATCTGCACCAATGCCATCGATCCCGCCTTGCGGTCGATAGGCACGCAGCCCGACTTGGCCAGATACCAGCCGAAGAAGGGAATCCACATCAGTTCGCGCTTCAGGATGTAGGTCGGATCGTCGAGAAGCGGCAACAGGGCGAAGGTCTCAAGGAACGACTGGTGCTTGGCGGCCACCAGCGCTCCGCCGGGCGGGATCTTCTCCTGCCCGGTGATCACGACCTTGATTCCGGCGACAACCCGCAGAAGCCAGACCGATGTGCGCGCCCACATTTTGACCAGCTCGATGAACTGGCGGCGAGGCACGAGCGCTCCTGGGATCAGGAGGATCAGCCACAGGATCAGGTTGGCGTAGAAGGCGACGTTGAAAAGCAGGGAACGGACGATCAGCATGGCTTCTTGAAAACGAAAAGCGGAGCATCGTGCTCCGCGGGCGTGGCACCTTAATAGGTTTTCTCGCCGTACTCTAGCGCCAGAGCGGGTCGGCGACGATCTGCGCCTTGATGGGGGCGCCGCCGCTGATGATCTTCGCCACCGAGGAGCGCTCTGGATCGTCCTCGAAGCGGGTCCGGATCCAGACCGCCAGAAACTTCAAATATTCGGTGAAGACCAGGCGGGCCACAGCCGGCTTGTACCACCACTCGTGAGGATCGATTGTGGCCGCGACCGGGTAGGGGATCTTCTGGAGGTTCGGCAGCGCGTGCTCGAGTTCCACCAGGGTGCGCGGCATGTGATAGTTCGAGGTCACCACGATGATGGTGTCGAACCCATGCGCTTCGGCCCAGCGTCTCGTCTCGATGGCGTTTCCGATGGTGTTGCGAGCCCGGTAATCCAGGTCCACACAGCAATCGAAGAGCCGCCGCTGGCCCGGATTAAGGCGGGCGATCTGATCCCTGCTGGTGTTCTCGTTGACGCCGGAAATCAGAAGTCTCTTGGCATAGCCCTTGGCGAGAAGGTCGATGGCATCGCCGATGCGCTGCGCGCCGCCGGTCATCGCGACGATTCCATCCGCCCGGGTTTCGGGCGGCTGCTCGAATCGGTCGAGGCTGTAGACAAAACCCAAGAAGCCCAGGAACCCGACGACCAGGGCGGCGATAACGCTCCAAAATCCAAACGCGAGCAGACGGCTTATCAATGATCGCCTGACGGGATGCCTAGTCGATGGCGGCATCGTCCAGCCCCAACCCACGGCCTCTGTGGAATCCACGGCGCCCGGCGCTACCCAACTCTGCGTTCGCGAGGTCATCTTGGACGAACATAACGGAGAATGCGGCAATGGAGAGGCAACCTGCTCTTTCCTTGTTAACCCTCACCATCAACCACTTTCGTTAAGAAAGCGTCTCACGGTCAAGCGCGATACGATGCCGGCGATGAGGGCGACGAGGAGCGCGATGAGGACCACCACCGTATAGCCGCTCCAGCTGATCGTGAAGGCGCCGAACAAAGCCTCGAGCTGGTCGCCGGTGGGGCTCGCCCGCCAGGAACGGGTCACGAAACCCAGGATCAGGGTGAGAGCCAAGGCGGCGGCGGCCCCGATGGCGCTCCCGCGTAGGCCGAGCCGAAAGAAGCGCCGCTGGAATTCCCTGGCGATGAAATCATCGTTCGCGCCGACGAAATGCAGCACCTCCACCACCTCGCGATTGCCGGCCATGGCGCCCCGCGTGGCGAAGATCACCGCAAGGCCGGCGGCGAGGAGCACGAGGGCGACGAGGAAGACCCCGATGCCGATGATCGTATTGGCCATGGTCGAGAGGCGCGAGACCCAGAGGGCGTGGTCGTCGAGAGTGGCGCCGGGCACATCGCGCTGCAGCGATTGCCGCAAGGGGCCGAAATCGGGCTTTGTATCCGGCTTGAGCTTGATCACGATCAGGCGGGGAACCGGCAGATCCTTGAAGTCGAGCCCAGTCCCGAGCCACGGCTCGAGCAGGCGCTCGGATTCCTTCTTCGTGAAGGCCTGGGCCTGCTCCACGCCCGGGGTCTGCCGAGCCAGGGCCATGGCGCGGTCCACATCCTGGTCGATGGGGCGCTGGGCATTGGGGCGGATCTGGATCGTGACTTCGCGGGCGATCTCGGAACGCCATTGGGCGGAACTTGCGGAGACGAGTTCGGCGCCGCCGGCGCAGAGCGCTGCGAGGAAGGTCAGGATGGCAATGACGGCCGCAAGGGCCTGGCCGCCCGCCGAATCCACCGGCACGAGCGGGGCGTTCCGGCTCAAGGAAGCGGGCAGGGAGCGTTTCTGTCCCTCGGCGGCAGCTTTCTTCGGGCGAGGTTGAGGCGCGGCGGTCATCCGGCTCACTCGTCGATATGCAGCCGCCCGTCGCCGAGCACGAGGCGGCGCACGTCGAGCTGATCCATGAGGCTGAAATCGTGGGTCGCGATGACCACCGAGGTTCCCAACCGGTTGAGTTCGATGAAAAGGCGGAGCAGGCGGCGGGCGAGCGAAGGATCCACGTTGCCGGTGGGCTCGTCCGCGAGCAGCAGATCGGGGCGCACGATCAGGGCCCGGGCGATGGCCGCGCGCTGCTTCTCGCCGCCGGAGAGTACAGGCGGCAGCATGTGCATGCGGTCGCCGAGGCCGACCCAGCGCAGGAGTTCGACGACCTCGGCCCGGTAGCTCGATTCCTCCTTGCCCTGGACGCGAAGTGGAAGGGCCACGTTCTCGTAGGTGGTCAGGTGGTCGAGCAGCCGGAAATCCTGAAAGACCACGCCCATGCGGCGGCGGACGCTCGTCAGTTCGTCCTTGGATATCCGCGATACATCGTCGCCGAAGAGCGAAATCAGGCCACGGGTCGGCTTCACCGAGAGCAGAATGAGGCGCAGGAGCGTCGTCTTGCCGGCGCCGGACGGGCCGGTGAGGAACTGGAAGGAATTGGGCTCGATGGAAAAGGTCAGGTCGCGCAGGACCTCGGGCCCCATGCCGTAGCGCACGCCCACATTCTCGAAATGCACGGCCGGGGCCGCACCCTCGTCATAGTCCTCGTCGTAAAGCGCCTTCACGCGTCTCGAGCCATCCTTGGAGGTTGTCGGTTCTTGTGGCGGAGAAAGACCGCGATTCGTCCCCTTATCGCCCCTGCATGGTTAGCAAGCCATAAACTCGGCATGCAGCGACGGGAAGCCGGCGTTTCGCGGGACATTGCCGCAGGAGACGTATGCCTCCTCGTCATCACCGGCCTCGTGCCGGTGATCTCGCTTCTGGAGAGCGCTGAGAATTTCCGCATCGAGATGGCCGGCACAAGGCCGGCCATGACGTGGTGGGACATTCGGATGAGATAAGCCGGAACTGACGGGTCAGGCCCCCGTACCGGTCCTAAAAACCGTCATGCCGGTTTGACATCCTCGCCCAGGCATGGTCGTGAAGAGGGAAGCCCAAGGCTTCTGATTTCTTTGCTGGATTGATGACGATGAGCACTGCCCCCCGCATCCGGGTTCTTTTCGACGAAGACACCATCGCCAAGCGCAACGAAGCGCTGGCCCAGGAAATCGCAGCCGCCAAGCCCGAGAACCTGCTCGTCGTCGCCGTGCTCAAGGGTAGCTTCATGTTCGCCGCGGACCTGATCCGGGCCCTGCACCGGAGCGGGCTCAGCCCCCAGGTCGAATTCGTGCACCTGTCGAGCTATCTCGACGGCACCGTCTCCACCGGAAACGTCACCATCCTGCGCGACGTGGAGAGCGACGTGCGCGGCCGCGACGTGCTGCTCGTGGACGATATCCTGGAATCCGGCCGCACGGTCACCTTCGCCAAGGACCTGCTGATGGCACGCGGCGCCAAGAGCGTGAAGACCGCCGTGCTCCTCGAGAAACCCGGCAAGCGTGCCGTCCAGATCCACCCGGATTACGTGGGCTTCACCTGCCCTGACGTATTCGTCGTCGGCTACGGCATGGACGTGGCCCATTCCTATCGCCAGCTGCCCTTCGTCGGCGTGGTCGATCACCTCGACAAAAGTCCTGACCTGTTCGACAAGCCGGAATAAGGCACGTTTCCAAACATAAGGTCCTCATCCTGAGGAGGTCGCGAAAGCGACCGTCTCGAAGGAGGATCCAGTGCTCTCTAGGAACGCCTCGTCCTTCGAGACGCGAGCAAGCTCGCTCCTCAGGATGAGGCTATCTAGGGAGATGCAAGGCTAACCATTGAGCCGCCAGATCGTGCCGTTGAGCAGGGTGGCATAGGCCACCCAGGCGAGATAAGGCACGAGCAGAAGGCCTGCGGTCCGGTCGAGCCTCCAGAAGCTGCGGATCGTGGCGATGATCGCCACGATCAGGGCGATGATCACGATAAGACCGGCAATCGGGCTCTTCCCGCCGAAGAAGGCGAAGGACCAGAGCCCGTTCAGCACGAGCTGAACGAAGAAGGCGACAATGGCCGCCGAGCGCCCGGAGCGGTTTTCAGGCAGGGCGAGAACGCGCCAGAGCGCATAGGCCATCATGGCGTAGAGCAGCGTCCAGGCCACCGGGAAGGCCCAGTTCGGCGGCGTGAAGCCGGGTTTCTGGAGGCCGGCATACCAGGTCGGGATATTCGGCTGCGTGACGAGGCTCGCCGACACGGCCACCGCGACAACAGGCACCACCGCCACAAGGAAACGCGGCAGCAGCCGCATTGCATGGCTGGCCGGCGCAGTTTGATCTGTATGCATGCTCGGAATCTCTTTATGAGGAACGCATTATCATCCTTGTGACGCAACCTGTCACGCTTGCGGAGGTTCCCTCATGTCGTCATCGCGTTCCCCATGGTCGAAGCGCAGCCTGACTGCTCAGGCCATGGGCCATGTGGACCCGATCACCAAGGCGATCGTGCCGCCGATCCATGTGACGACCACCTATATCCGCGATGAGGACAATGCCTATTCGTCCGGCTTCGTCTATGGCCGCCCCGACAACGCCACCGTCCGGGAGGCCGAGGAGGTCCTGGCCATGCTGGAAGAGGCCGAGGCCGGCGCACTGCTGTTCTCGTCCGGCATGGCGGCGGCGACCGCCGTGTTCCAGGCGCTCGATCCGGGCGATCACATCGTCGCTTCCAAGGTCATGTACTGGGCCCTGCGCAGCTGGCTGATGACGGAAGCCGTGCGATGGGGCCTCAAGGTCGATTTCGTGGAGACAGACGACCTCGACGCCCTGCGGGCCGCCGTGAAGCCCGGCGAGACCAAGCTGGTCTGGGTAGAGACGCCCTCGAACCCGCTCTGGACGATCACCGACATTGCGGGCGCCGCCGAGATAGCCCATGCGGCCGGCGCACGGCTTGCCGTCGATTCCACCACCGCTTCGCCGATCCACACCCGCCCGCTGACGCTGGGCGCCGACATCGTCATGCATGCGGCAACCAAGGTGCTGAACGGCCATTCCGACGTGGTGGCGGGCGCGCTCGCAGGCGCGAAGGCCGATGCCTTCTGGACCCGTGTCGTCTCGATCCGCAAGATGCAGGGCGCGATCCTCGGCCCCTTCGAGGCCTATCTCCTGATGCGCGGCATGCGCACGCTTCATGTGCGGACCGCCGCCCAGGCCAAGAGCGCGCTCGATCTGGCGCAGCGCTTCTCCGCCCACCCGAAAGTGGCCCGCGTGCTCTATCCGGGCCTGCCGCAGCATCCCGGCCACGACATCGCCGCCCGGCAGATGGACAACGGCTTCGGCTACATGCTGTCGATCCAGGTTGCCGAAGGAGAAGCGGCAGCGATCCGCACGGCCGCCCGGGTCGGCCTGTGGAAGCGGGCGACCTCGCTCGGCGGCGTCGAGAGTCTGATCGAGCACCGCGCCTCCATCGAAGGCCCGGGCACCCCATGCCCGCCGGATCTCCTGCGTCTCTCCACCGGTATCGAGGACGTGGAGGACCTGTATCGGGATCTGGATGAGGCGCTGAGGGGCTGACATTCGCTTCGTCATGGCCGGGCTCGTCCGGCCATGACGGCTGCGGAAGAGCGGTGGATTGTGGGTGCCCCTTAGCCAGCTATCTTGATCCTGTCACAAAACCTGTGCTTCTCTCCGCTACAGGCGAACCCTGTTTCGCAAGAAAACCAGCCGAGGGAAGACCATGACACAATCCATCACCCGCCGCCGCGTCCTGCAGACCGGCGTGGCCGCTGCCGCCATTGCCGGAATGCCTCAATCATCCTGGGCAGCCGGCCCGGTCGTGAAGCTCCGCATCATGGAGACCACCGATCTCCATGTGAACATCTTCCCCTACGACTACTATCGCGATGCGCCGGACGACACGGTGGGCCTCGCGCGCACGGCGACCCTCGTGAAGGCGGCCCGTGGTGAGGCGAAGAACAGCCTGCTCTTCGATAACGGCGACATCATTCAAGGTTCGCCGCTCGGCGATTACGTGTCCTATCGCAAGGGCATGAAGAAGGGCGACGTGCATCCCATCGTCGCCGCCATGAACACCCTTGCTTACGATTGCGGTACGGTCGGTAATCACGAATTCAATTACGGTCTCGATTTCCTGCAGAACTCGCTGGGCGCTGCGAAATTCCCGATCGTCTGCGCCAATGCGGTGAAGGCCGACGGAGAGACCCTCTATAAGCCTTGGCTTGTTCTCGACCGCGAGGTCGTCGACGAATCCGGCGCCAAGCAGAAACTGAAGGTCGGCGTGATCGGCTTCGTGCCGCCGCAGATCGTGCAGTGGGACAAGGCGAATCTCGACGGCAAGCTGACGACCATCGACATCGTCGATGCCGCCAACAAGCATGTGCCGGATCTGAAGAAGGCCGGTGCCGACATCGTCGTGGCGCTCTGCCATTCCGGCATCGCGGGCGGCGAGCGCAAGGGTGGCGAGGAGAACGCTGCTCTGCATCTCGCCAAGGTCGACGGTATCGACGTGATCCTCACCGGCCACCAGCATTTCACGTTCCCGGGCGGCAAGGAGTTCAACAACATCGATGGTGTCGACGTGAAGGCCGGTACGCTCCATGGCAAGCCCGCCGTCATGGCCGGCTTCTGGGGCAGCCATCTCGGCCTCATCGACCTCGAGCTGACGAAGGACGGCGATGCCTGGAAGGTGGCGAACTTCCGGACCGAAGCGCGCCCGATCTACGACCGCGTCGATCGCAAGATCGTCGCGAAGGTGGATTCGGAAGCCGGCGTGATCGCCGCCGCCCAGGTCGATCACGATGCGACGCTGAAATATGTCCGCGAGCCCGTCGGCAAGACCGCTGTCCCGATCCACTCCTATTACTCGCTCGTGGCAGATGACGCCTCGGTGAAACTGGTTGCCGAAGCGCAGTCCTGGTACGTGGCCGACCAGCTCAAGGCTTCGCCCTTCAAGGACCTGCCGATCCTTTCGGCAGCCGCGCCCTTCAAGGCCGGCGGACGTGGCGGACCGAACTACTTCACGGAGATCAAGCCGGGCCCGCTCGCCATCAAGGACATGGCGGACATCTACATCTATCCGAACACCATCCGCGTCGTGAAAATCACCGGCGCGCAGGTACGCGAATGGCTGGAGCGCTCGGCCGGCATCTACAACCAGATCGACGTGGCGAAGGGCGGGGAGCAGGAGCTCATCAACCAGAAATTCCCGGCCTATAACTTCGATGTGATCGCAGGCGTGCAGTACAAAATCGATCCGACGCAGGCTTCGCGCTACGACGACAACGGCAAGGTCGTGAATGCCGACGCCCATCGCATCAAGGACCTGACCTATAACGGCAAGCCCGTGACGGACGATCAGCAGTTCATCGTCGTGACCAACAACTACCGCGCGGGCGGGGGCGGCAACTTCCCCGGTGCCGACGGTACCACGATCGTGTTCGAGGCGCCGGACCTGACACGCGATGCCATCATGCGCTACATCGTCGAGAAGAAGGAAGTGGCCCCGAAGGCGGACGGCTCCTGGTCGCTCGTCGCGCCCGCGGGCGTCACCATGACCTTCACCACCGGCCCGAATGCCGCCCAGTATCAGCCGGCAGGCATCAAGGTGGAGAAGATGGGCGATGCGCCGGAAGGCTTCGTGAAGTACCGCATCGTGGGTTGATCGGGCTCCACATCGAATGACGCGACGGCCGGGTTCATGCCCGGCCGTTTCCGTTCGTGCGCCGTTGTGGAAAACAAAAACATGATGCCTGCATGAGCACACGCTGCGTCACTTTGACTATTGATCACGAAGTAGGCAGCAATTTCACGCATGAGGCTGAGATCATGGACGAAATTCGCTACATCACCTACGTTTCATGTGGCTAGAAAAACGGCACCTTTGGTGCTTGAACCCCGTTTAACCTCACGTTAACCAGCGACCATCTGAATGACGGCACCATTGCGCTCTCAGTCCTAATTTTATTCTGGTTTTTTCGATGGTCTTTCTTTTTCGCAGATTGGTTTTCCTTCTGCTCGCATCCTCCGCGATGGCGACGCATGCCGCCGCAGCGGAGGATGAGATCTGGAGCCAGAACATCACACCCGCATGGCTCGACCAGCACGTGGCAGCGAAGCGTTCGAACCGAGTGCGCCCGCTTCCCCGCCTGAGCCGAACCGAGGTCTGGGCCAATGGCGTGGCGCGTTCCGACATGCAGGTCTTCCAGCCAACGGACTTCGACCGTTCGGTCGGCGCCAAGCTGCAGCCGTTCCAGGATTACAATTTTCTTGTCGGAACCGAACTGGTCCGCACCGGCAGCGAGTCCGGCTTTGTATCGTCCAAGGCGACCTGGGAGGCCTTCCTGGAGCGGGATTGGGAGTCTCTCGGGGTTACCGTCGGACTGTCGACGGCGGGTTTCGTCAACAGCGCGCAGAACGGATACTCGCAATCCATCAGCGGCAGCATGGATATCCCGTTCGACATCGCTCTCCCCTCGTGGAGCACGCAGCTGCGTCTGTCACCCAGCATGAACGTGGACAGCATCAGCGGCGCCGTCGACACGGGCCTTTTGTCGGAGATCGTCGGCCAGACCCGGCTGAGTTCACGAGCGGATCGCTTCCGGTCGGACCTGAATGTCAGGCTCGGTTATGGTATGGCGCCCAGCGCGCGTCCCACGGCTTCGGCGAGACTGGAATTGCGGATCGCGCCCAATCTCTGAAAGCCACACGGGCGCAACGCTCCGGCTGCTGTTCCGAACCTGTCAGGCTTTTGCCCGTTGACGGTGAGGCTTGTGACTGGAGAGACATGTGGGACACCTGACCTTCGACGGCCTTGGACCTTACGATCTGCCCGATGCGACCCATGCGGATGCGCAGAGGGACGGTGATGGGTTCATGATCTCATTTCGGTTGTGGAAGTCGGAGAGCGCCTGGACCCTGGTCCGGGTGCATGTGAGCGACGAGGAGGCGGTGAAGCTCGCCCGTCAGATAGGAGATGCCCGCATGCGGTCGGATGGGTCAACCGTCATCTAGAGCCTTTTTCGGCTATTCCGAGTCGGAGGGGATTCCGCTGTGAGGCGTGATGTGTCGTGCTGGCTTCCAGACATGGAGGCAGGCATGGCACGCGCTTACAGTCAGGATCTGCGGGACCGCGTGATCAAGACAGCCTTGGGTGGC